>JAKBCD010000016.1:0-10470 GCA_021808205.1 Pseudomonadota bacterium
AGCGCAATGTCATATAATGGAATGGGAAGACCTGACTTGTCAGCTATCTGCATGGCTCCTGCGGAAACCGGCTGTTACGTGTCAGCTTGCCTTTGCCGGGCTCTTGGCGGCATCAAAAGCAATAATCTTCGCTCGGGACGATAGGAGCACGGCAACGCCATGGAGCCTTTTCGCATCGCTTCGGTGAACGGTCGGCGGGCAGTTTCTACCCCTGGGCCAGTCATTGACCCCGGCGATATCAGCCGTTCCTGGCAACGCTGCCGCATGGCGGGGTTGGCACCGGAGCAGAACCGGGTGGATTATCCACACCAAGCCGCAGCTGAGAGGCGTGTGGCTGCGGATCGGCGGGCGATGCTTATCGCCCAAGCCCAGCCGGTGATGAATTATGTCTACGGGCAGATCAAGGATTCCGGCTGCGTCATGCTGCTGTCGGATGAAACCGGCTATCTGCTCGAATCAACTGGGGATATTGATTTTTGCAACCGCGCGGCAAAGGTGGCGCTGACGCCGGGGGCCTGCTGGGCAGAGGATCAGCGCGGCACAAACGCGATCGGCACGGCGCTGGTCGAGGCCAAGCCCATCGTCGTGAACGGGACAGAGCATTATTTGCGGCATAACGCCTTTCTGGCCTGCGCGGCGGCACCGCTGACCGAACCCGGCGGCAAGCTGCTTGGTGTGATCGACATTTCCTGCGATGCCCGGCGCTACCACCCGCATACTTTTGGGCTGGTGCGCGCGGCAGCGCAGATGATCGAGAACCGGATTTTCGAAATCGCCTTCGTTAACCACACCAAACTGCGCTTTCATTTCACCCTGGAATGCCTGGGCAGCGTGATGGAAGGCGCCGTTGCCATCGACGAGGAAGGGATTATCCTTGGTGCCAACCGCACCGGCTTTGCCCTGCTGGGGCTGCAGCCGGAGGATATCGGTACACAGAGTTTCAGCCGGTATTTCGGCGTTAGCCTGCGGGATTTGACCGAGCTGGACCGCCGCGCCCAAGGCCGTCCCGTTTCGGTGCAACCGCGCCGGGGGGAAACGCTTTACGTCTCGGTGGACCAGATGCGGGCACCGCTGATCCACCGAGACCGCGCCGCCGCTCCAAAACTGCCAAAAGTCGATGCGCTCACCGCGCTGGACACCGGCGACGAGCGCGTGCGCAAGGCCGTTGAACAGCTCCGCCGCGTGCTGGGGCACAAGCTGCCGATTCTGTTGCAGGGCGAAACCGGTGCGGGCAAGGAGTATTTTGCCCGCGCCATCCATGCGGCCGGGCCACGCGCCAACGCTCCCTTTGTGGCGGTGAATTGCGCGGCGTTTCCAGAGACGCTGATCGATGCGGAGCTGTTTGGCTACGCCCCAGGCGCCTTTACCGGGGCACGGCGCGATGGCGCGCTGGGGCGTATCAGCGAGGCGCATCGCGGAACGCTGTTCCTGGACGAAATCGGCGAGATGCCGCTTGCAATGCAGACGCGGCTGCTGCGGGTGCTGGAGGAAGGCACGCTAACCCCCATCGGTGGCAAGCCGGTACCGGTGGATTTCCTGCTGATCAGCGCCACACATGCGGATATCTCCGCCCGTATCTCCAACAAAACCTTCCGGGAGGATCTTTACTACAGGCTGAACGGGCTTTGCGTCTCACTGCCGCCCTTGCGCGCACGCACCGACCTGCCCAGCCTGGTCAAGCGCATATTGGCCGGCGAGACCAGAGGTCGGGTTGATGGCCCGCCCCGGCTCTCATCCGAGCTTGCCCAGGCTCTCGCGGCGTATCGCTGGCCGGGCAATCTGCGTCAGCTTGCAGGCATGCTGCGCACCGCCTGCCTGATGCTGGAGCCGGAGGAAAACATACTGTGCCTGCAGCATCTCAGCGAGGCCGCGAGGCAGGAGTTGACCGCCCCGCATACGGCAAAACCCGTGGAGGCGGGCATCGGAACGCTCAGGGAGCAATCTGACGCGATGATCGCGGGCGCGGTGGCCGAGGCCGGCGGCAATATCGCCGCGGCAGCGCGCGCACTGGGCATCAGCCGCAACACGCTCTACCGCCGCCTTGCCGCTCTGCGTAAGCCGCTGGATTAATCAGAGCGGTTTCCGTTCACGCCGGTTCACGCAAACCGCTCTGACTCTCCGTTCAAGCGAGCAACTTTATCCGACCAAACCTGTCCGTTTGGTCGGATAAAGTTGCTCTAGGCGCCAGAAGCAAGGGGCAATGGAGGCCGGGCCGAAGGTGAAAAACCACAACCTGCATTACAGGATTCGCGCGGATTGAAACTTATTTCGCTGGTTTTGATCTGGATCAACCAACGCCTTGCCAGAAAGTGGCATAAACTGCTCATCCGCAAGCGGACACACTCCCCCCACTTGGCCCTGCCATGGTTTTTCATGGCGGGGCTCTTTATTTGGCGGCGTGAGTCACAAGCTTATACAGCATTTGCGTGGCGCGGCTGGTCCGCATTTGACGCGAGATAGGCATCGAACAACGCGGCAACATTACGCACGAAGGGGCGCCCGCGCTTGGTCACAGCAAGTCGCGCTCCGTCCCACTCCACCAGCCCATCAGCCACGAAGCCGGCCAGCGGCACGGCATCCGCCAGCAGCGCCTCTGGGGCGGCACCCAAGGCCCGCGCCGTGGCGGGCATATCCACCGCGAGATCGCACATGATCCGCTCGATCACGGCGCGGCGAAGACGGTCTTCATCGCTCAGTGCCACGCCGCGGATCGTCGGCAAGCGGCCCGCGGCGATGCTGCTCTCATAGGCGGGAATGCTGGGCTGGTTCTGTACATAGCCTTGCGGCAAGGTGCCGATGGCGCTGGCGCCAAGCCCGAGCAGCACCGGGGCGGCATCGTTTGTATAGCCCTGGAAGCAGCGCTGCAGCGTGCCCGCTTGGGCAGCGCGGGCCATGGCATCGTTGGGCAGGGCATAATGGTCCAGCCCCACCGGCACCATACCGCCTTCACGTTCCAGCACGGCGCGGATTGCCGCCTCCTGGCGCAGCCGCGCCGCCCCCGTTGGCAGCGCCGCTTCGGGGATGAGTTTCTGGTGCTTCTTCATCCAGGGCACATGGGCATAGCCGAACACCGCGGCACGGTCTGGCGCCAGTGCCAGCGCCAGCCGGGCGGTGCGGGCAACGCTTTCCTGTGTCTGGTGCGGCAGGCCATAGATGAGATCCAGATTGATGGAGGTGACACCCAGCCTGCGCAGCCCTTCAGCGGCTGCACGTGTTTCCTCGAAGCTCTGCATCCGGCCGATGGCTTTCTGCACATCCTCGTCGAAATCCTGCACACCCAGACTGGCCCTGGTGAGGCCGATTCCCGCCAGGGCCGCCAGTTTTTCAGGCGCCAGCGCCGCAGGATCAATCTCGATGGCGATCTCAGCGTCGGCCGCCACATCGAACCGCGCGCGGATCAAATCCATCAACCCAGCCAGGCAGCCATTTGGCAAAGCGGTGGGGGTGCCGCCGCCCCAATGCACATGGCTTACCCGGGCGCGCCGCCCCAGTGCCGCCGCCACCAGCCCGATCTCCCGCGCCAGCGCCGCCGCATAGGCGCGCTTGGGCCGCTCCTGACGCGCGACGGTGGTGTGGCAGCCGCAATAGAGGCAAAGCCGGTCGCAGAAGGGCACATGCAAATAGAGCGAAATTTCCGCGCCGGACGGCACCGCTGCCAGCCAGGCGGCGTAAGCCCCGGCACCTATCCCGGCATGGAAATGCGGCGCGGTGGGGTAGCTGGTATAGCGCGGCACCCGGCCATCATAGCGGGCGATGAGATCGGTATCGGTCATGGTCGCAGCCATGGCACGGCGGCACAAGCACCGCCTTGAGGCAGGTCAACCCGGCAGGAAATCCGGCACGGAAAAATACCGCTCGCCGGTGTCGTAGTTGAAGCCGAGAATGCGCGACCCGGCCGGCAGTTCCGGCAGTTTCTTGGCGATGGCCGCCAGCGTGGCGCCAGAGGAAATGCCGACCAGCAAGCCTTCCTTGGCAGCGGATTGGCGGGCGTAATCCTTGGCGGCATCGCCCTCCACGGTGATGACGCCGTCGATGGCGGCGGGGTGGAAATTATCCGGCACGAAACCAGCGCCGATGCCCTGGATGGGATGCGGCGAGGGCGAGCCGCCGGAGAGCACCGGCGAGGCGGCGGGTTCCACCGCGAAAACTTTCAAATTGGGCCAATGCTTTTTCAGCGTCTCGGCGACGCCGGTGATATGCCCGCCAGTACCGACGCCGGTGATGATGACGTCCAGCCCCTCCGGGAAATCCGCCAGAATTTCCTGGGCGGTGGTGCGGGCATGCACCGCTATGTTCGCCGGATTCTCGAATTGTTGTGGAATAAAAGCGCCCGGATTTTGCGCCTGCAATTCCATCGCGCGGGCAATGGCACCCTTCATGCCCTTTTCCTTGGGCGTGAGGTCGAAGCTGGCGCCATAAGCCTGCATCAAACGGCGGCGTTCGATGGACATGCTCTCCGGCATCACCAGGATCAGCTTGTAGCCTTTCACCGCCGCCACCAAAGCCAAGCCAACGCCGGTATTGCCGGAGGTGGGTTCAATAATCAGCCCGCCGGGTTTGAGCAGCCCATCCCGCTCCGCCGCTTCGATCATCGCGAGCGCGATACGGTCTTTGATGGAGCCGCCAGGGTTGGTGCGCTCGGACTTCACCCAGACATTGGCCTCGGGAAACAAGCGGGAGAGACGGATATGTGGCGTGTTGCCAATGGTATCCAGAACAGAGCTGACCGGCATTTCTATCTCCTGGCATTTTTCGTTATGTCGCGCCGAAGCGCCCCCGGTGCAAGGCCGGAATTTTTACACAGCCTCCCGCGCCCGCGTGAGGGAGCGGCGCAGAAGCTGCCCGGGCTGATGCGGCTTGGCCAAGGCGGCGGCAAATTGCGCCGGCGCATGTTCCGCCGGGGTTTCAAAGCTGGTGAAACCGCAGGCGATTAAAAAGGCGAACTGGTCTGGCAGAAAATGCCCGGTGGCGCGCAGATCACCTTTATAGCCATGGTGCTCCCGCAAGGTGCGGGCGGTGGTGAAGCCCCGCCCATCGCGGAATTTGGGAAATTCTACCGCGATGACGGCCAATTCGGCCAGATGCGGCAAAACTTCTTCCAGCCCGGCACCAGGTGCCAGCGTTGCATCGGGCGCGGCAGCAGAAATTTCTTCCGCGCTCGTATTAATGAGTGGCATAAATGGCCCCTTTGAACGATTCAGCGCCCAGGCGCCTATAGGTGTCGATAAAACGCTCGCCGGTTTCACGCAGCTTTAAATAAGCGTCCATCAGCGCCTCGATCGCATCCGGCACCTTCGCCGTGGGCACGGCCGGGCCGATGATCTTGCCGATGGCGGCTTTTTCATCCGCGGCTCCGCCAAGGGTGATCTGATAAACCTCCTCGCCGTTTTTATCGACGCCCAACAGCCCGATATGGCCGACATGGTGATGCCCGCAGGCATTGATGCAACCCGAGATATTCACATGCAGCGTGCCGATTTCATGCTGTTTCGGCTCCAGCCGCTCGGCGATGCGCTGCGCCAGCGGGATGGAGCGTGCCGTGGCCAGCGCGCAATAATCCATGCCGGGGCAGGCGATGATGTCAGTGACCAGGCCGATATTATCCGTGGCGAGGCCAGCCTTCACCAGATCACGGAACAAGGCGGGCAGATCGTCCTTGGCCACGTGCGGCAGAACAAGATTCTGCACGTGGGAGACTCGGATTTCACCCATAGAGTATTTATCCGCGAGGTCCGCCACCACGTCCATCTCGTCCGCACTCGCATCGCCCGCGATGCCGCCCACCGGCTTCAAGGAGATAACCGCGGAGATATAACCAGCTTGCTTATGCGGATGCGTGTTCTGCTTCACCCAACGGGCGAACGCGCGGTCGTCCAGCAGGGCTGATTTCAGCACGCCGGTATCCTGGCGGGGAAATTCCGGCGCGGGGAAACGTGCGGCCACCGCCTGCACCATGTCATCGGTGAGCGTGCAGTAATCTTCGGGCAAGCTTGCGTATTCATCCTCAACCATCTTGATGAAGGCTTCAGGCTTCATCTCACGAATCAAAATCTTGATCCGCGCCTTGTAGATGTTGTCGCGTCGGCCAAGGGCGTTATAGACGCGCAGAATCGCCTCGCAATAACGCAGCAATTCCGGCACCGGCAGACCCTCGCGCAGCTGCACCGCCACATAAGGCGTGCGGCCCAACCCGCCGCCCGCGAAGATGCGGAACACCGGCGCGCCTGCTGTGTTGCGGTAGGCCTCGATGCCGATATCATGCACCCGCACCGCCGCGCGATCGTGCCCAGCGCCAACGATGGCGATTTTGAACTTGCGCGGCAGATAGGTGAATTCAGGATGGTCCGTGGACCATTGGCGGATGATTTCAGCGTAAAGGCGCGGGTCGACAATTTCATCCGCCGCCGCACCGGCAAATTCGTCCGTGGTGGTGTTGCGAATGCAGTTGCCGCTGGTCTGGATGCCGTGAATATCAGCCTCGGCCAAAGCCGCCAGGGCGGCCGGCGTATCCTCCAGCCGCAGCCAGTTGAACTGGATGTTCTGGCGGGTGGTGAAATGCCCATAGCCGCGGTCGTAATGCCGGGCCACATAGGCCAATTGGCGCATTTGCGTGGCGCTGAGCACGCCATAAGGAATGGCGATGCGCAGCATATAGGCGTGCAGTTGCAGATAGAGGCCGTTCATCAACCGCAGCGGCTTGAATTCTTCTTCTGAGAGCTCGCCTTTGCGGCGACGCTCCACCATGACGGCGAACTCCCGCGCGCGCTGGCGCAGGAAGTCCCGGTCATACTCATCGTAATGATAAATACCGGCGAAGGGCGAGGTGGAGCTGACGGATGGCAACGGCGGCAATGGCTCGTTACTGTCCCGCCAAACGCCGGCGGGAAGGTCCGCCCGCACGGAAGGGCCGCGGGCGCGGATCTGCTCGCGATGCGCCGCCGGGAAGAGTTTGCCACCCTGTTGGGTGACCTCGATGGGGCGGATATCGACAACATGCAGCTCGGCATCTACCGGGTTGGCCTCTGCCAATGCCGCTTCCAGCCCCACCTCGTCATAGGCCACCGCCTGGTCAACATGTTCGGCCCAGCCATCCACTCCGGCAAACCAGACGGAGATGCCGTCCGCCAGGCGGTTTCCTGTGATCACTTGCAGAGACATGGTCTTGCTCACCCACTACCCATAGCCGCGCCGAAAAAATTCTCTTTACCGGCAGCGCGACCCCGGCAAAGAGAGGAATTTTTAGCACAAAGGCTTCAAAAAGAAAAATCCTGGGTGGATTTGCTCCTGGCGTACTTTGTCGAGCGAAATTTTTTCAAGATTTCGAAGGCCGGGAGGCAGTTTGCGTACCCGCGCCCGCCTGGCCTGGGCGCATATTTCCCGCGTCCGCAACTTTGTCTGATCAAATAATTCCCTTTGAGCGCATGTTGCTCTAGCCTGCCCTGCAAACGCAATCATACCGGTTCAAATCCCATGGGTATCAACGACCACACTGCTGAATTTTCTCCCGGCCAGCAAACCAGCGTCTCGAACCTGGATGCGATTGTCGCGGGTCTGCGACACTCGCGCGAGGTGACGCATAAGATCCGGCACCATGGCCATGTCCGAGAGCTGCCCTGCCGCGAGTCGCTGATGCGGATCCGCGACGGGCTTCTGGCGGCGCTGTTTCCCAGCCATTACGGCTGCTCAAACCTGACCGACGAGACCATCGATTATTATGTTGGCCATACGCTCAGCCGCACCCTGGGCGCGCTGACCGAGCAGGTGCGGCGCGGGCTTTTGTTCCTGGCACCGGAGAACAAATCCCGCTTCGAGGAGGCCGATTGCGCCGCCTGCGACATCGTGCGGGATTTTGCCGCGCAATTGCCGGCCATCCGCACCGCGCTGGTCAGCGACCTGAAGGCCGCCAACCGGGGCGACCCGGCGGCAACCTCGCTGGCCGAAGTGCTGCTCTGCTATCCCGGTATGCGCGCGGTTATTCATTACCGTATCGCCCATGCCTTGACGCAACTGGGCGCGCCGTTGGTGCCGCGCCTGCTGGCGAGCATCTCGCAGACGGAAACCGCCATCGACATTCATCCGGAGGCGCAGATCGGCCCGCATTTCTTTATCGACCATGGTGTTGGTGTCGTCATCGGCCAGACCGCGATCATCGGTGAGAATGTGCGGCTCTACCAGCATGTCACGCTGGGGGCGAAGAGCTTCGCTGAAGACGAAACCGGCGCGCTGGTGAAGGGCGAACCGCGCCATCCGATCATCGAGGACAATGTGGTGATCTATGCGGGGGCGACGATTCTGGGCCGGGTGACGGTGGGGCGGGATTCGGTCATTGGCGGCAATGTCTGGCTCACCCGTTCCGTACCGCCTGGCAGCTTTGTCAGCCAGGCGCAGAACCGCCTGGCTGAGGGGGAGTAGACGCCACGCGGCTGCGTTCGCGTTTGCTCAGGGTTCGATCTGGCTCACATCCCGCACAGCACCTTTGGCGGCGTTGGTGGTCATCGCCGCATAGGCTCTCAGCGCCGGGGAGATGTTACGCTGGCGCAATTCCGCCGGTTTCCAGCCTTTTGCATCCTGGGCAGCGCGGCGTTTGGCCAGAATATCCTCCGGCACGTTTAGCGTGATGCCGCGATTGGGAATGTCGATGAGGATTTCATCGCCGGTTTCCACCAGCCCGATCAACCCGCCTTCGGCTGCTTCCGGCGAAACATGGCCGATGGAAAGCCCCGAGGTGCCGCCGGAGAACCGGCCATCGGTGATGAGCGCGCAGGCTTTGCCGAGACCTTTGGATTTCAGATAGCTGGTGGGGTAGAGCATTTCCTGCATCCCCGGCCCACCCTTGGGGCCTTCATAACGGATGACCACGACATCCCCCGCTTTCACCACGCCGCTCAAGATAGCAGAAACGGAAGCGTCCTGGCTCTCGAACACTCTTGCCGTGCCCTTGAAGGTGAGGATGCTCTCATCCACGCCCGCGGTTTTCACGATGCAGCCTTCCGGCGCCAGATTGCCGAAAAGCACGGCCAGGCCACCATCTTTCGAGAACGGATGCTCAGCCGAGCGAATGACGCCGGCCTTACGGTCCGTGTCCAGCTCGTCCCACCGCTCATTCTGGCTGAAGGCCACCTGGGTTGGCACGCCGCCGGGGGCAGCACGGAAGAAATTCTTCACGTCGTCAGAATTGGTGCGGGTGATGTCCCAGCGATTCAGCGCCTCGCCCATTGTTTTGGTGTGCACGGTCGGCAGGGTGGTATCGATCAACCCGGCGCGTTCCAGCTCACCCAGAATGGACATGATGCCGCCCGCCCGGTGCACGTCTTCCATATGCACGTCGTTCTTGGCCGGGGCGACCTTGCACAAACACGGCACACGGCGGGAGAGCCGGTCGATATCCGCCATGGTGAAATCTACTCCCGCTTCCTGGGCGGCGGCCAGCAGATGCAGCACGGTGTTGGTGGAACCGCCCATGGCGATATCCAGGCTCATCGCGTTTTCGAACGCCTTGAAGCTGGCGATGCCGCGCGGCAGGGCGGAGGCGTCATCCTGCTCATACCAGCGGCGGGCGAGATCGACGATGAGGTGCCCCGCCTCGCGAAACAGTTTCTCGCGGTCCGCATGGGTGGCCAAAGTGGAGCCATTGCCGGGCAGGGAAAGCCCCAAGGCTTCCGTGAGGCAGTTCATGGAATTGGCGGTGAACATGCCAGAACAGGAGCCACAGGTGGGGCAGGCCGAACGCTCGATGGTTTTCACCTCCTCGTCGGAGTAGCTGTCATCGGCGGCCACAACCATGGCATCCACGAGGTCCAGCGCTCGCGCCTTGCCTTTAACAACGACCTTACCAGCTTCCATCGGCCCGCCGGAGACAAACACAGAGGGGATGTTCAGCCGCAGGCTCGCCATCAGCATGCCCGGCGTGATCTTGTCGCAATTGGAGATGCACACCATCGCATCCGCGCAATGGGCATTGACCATGTACTCCACGGAATCGGCGATCAGCTCACGCGAAGGCAGCGAATACAACATGCCGTCATGCCCCATGGCGATGCCGTCATCCACCGCGATGGTGTTGAATTCCTTGGCCACACCGCCCGCCGCCTCAATCTCGCGCGCCACCAGCTGGCCGAGATCTTTCAGATGCACATGGCCGGGCACGAATTGGGTGAAGCTGTTGACCACGGCGATGATCGGCTTGCCGAAATCAGAGTCCTTCATGCCGGTGGCGCGCCAAAGGCCGCGGGCACCGGCCATGTTGCGGCCATGAGTCGTGGTACGAGAACGATAGGCAGGCATAGCGGCTCTCCGAAAAACGGCGTTTTCCTTAATTAGGCCTGTTGCCCTGAAAGGTAAAATGCTTCCGCGCAAACTTTACCAGACCATAAGCGCCAGCATGGCCGCCACCACCATGGCCATCAACGCCGTTGCCGCCCAGCCAAAGAACTTCAACGCTCCACGGACCACGAACGGCCCCATGATGTC
>JAKBCD010000016.1:10480-11745 GCA_021808205.1 Pseudomonadota bacterium
CGATCACCAGCGTGGCGTAGAAAGCCTGCGCTTCCTTCGGGCGGCGGGCGAGTCCGGTCGGCCATTGCCGGGCCTCGCCAATGGCATAGGCCGCCGAGCCGGCCAGCACCGGCACCGCCAGCAGCCCAGTGCCGATGATGCCCACAGCGAACACCGCTTCGGCGAATTTGCCCGCCAGCGGGCGCAAAGCGGCGGCGGCCTGGGCGGAGGTCTGGATGTTAGTGATACCGTGCGGGTTCAGCGTCGCCGCCGTGGTGACGATGATCGCGAGCGCCACCAAATTGGAAAACCCCATGCCGATGAAGGTATCCAGCTCGATACGCCGCAGCGCCCGCTTCCCCTGGGCGGGGGCATCGAATAAATCGATGCGACGTGGATGCACCTGGATGTCCTCCGCTTCCTCTGAGGCCTGCCAGAAAAACAGGTACGGGCTGATGGTGGTGCCCAAAATCGCCACCAAAGTGGTGAGATAACCGCCATTGGCGGAAAGATGCGGCCAGAACAGATTGGCGAGCAGCGCCGGCCAGTCCACATGCACCACCATCACCACGCCGAAATAAGCCAGCAAGGCTGCCGTCAGCCATTTCAGCACCGCCACATAACGTGAATATTGCAGGAACAGCTGCAGCGAGATGCAGATGGCTGCAAACAACAGCACGTAAAGCGCACGGGGTACTGGCAGCAGCAGCGCCGTGGCATCCGCCATCGCTCCCAGATCCGCCCCCAGATTGATGATGTTGGCGATAAGCAGCAAAAGCACCACCCAACTCAGCACCCATTGGGGGTAATGCAGCCGCAACACCCCCGCGATACCATGGCCCGTGGTGCGACCGATGCGGGCACTGATCATCTGTACCGCCACCATCAGCGGGTAGGAGAACAGCATAGCCCAGCTCAGCCGATACCCGAACGCCGCTCCGGCCTGGGAATAGGTGGCAATGCCGCTGGGATCATCGTCGGAGGCGCCAGTGATCAGCCCTGGACCCAGCACCTTGAACAAACGCGGGCGGGTGGGGCCGACTGTGGGGCTTGGCCCTTCCTCCGGATCATCATCGCCGGATCGCATCTCCGTAATCGGTCCTATCTCGTCCTCCCGCATTTTACGAAAATTATATTTTGTTGCGCGACTGCGGCAATGGAATAACCACCACGATATTCAAATGACCCGTTCCGGTCATGCCATGCAATTGCCTCAATTGTGCCTAACAAAGAATTCATGGATCTGACCGCCACCCCGCGACGCTGGACGGCCCGGCCCAATTGCC
>JAKBCD010000017.1 GCA_021808205.1 Pseudomonadota bacterium
TGGTGCAAGGAAATTAGCAGAAACAGGCAAGGAAGGAACAGGAACGCGACGCCCAGAACGATCAGCATCGGCGGGCGGGCGCGCAGCCCCCAGGCAGCGGCGCCCAACATGAGCAATAGCAGCACATCAATCGTCCGGGTCAAACCGGGCACCAGATGGGAGTCCAAGAGTTTGAATGAAACCCAGTCCGCCACGTGCATGAAATAAACCGAGCCGAAATTGTACCATATCCGTCCAGCATCAAGGGGCGGAATCCATTGCATCGCGCTCGTGACCGACTGGTACTGAAAATGCAGCAGCAGCGCGTAGAACGGCGCCGTGACGACCACCACCACCAGATCCGCCAGCAACACATTGCGCATAAGGCCCCGGCGCGCAGGCGCGAACGGCAGCAGCGCAACAAAAATCAGATTTGCGGCAAGCAGCCAGGGCAGCCCATCGCCCAGCACATCCACCGCCGCGGCGGTTCCCAGCACGAAGCAAAGCCATCCCGCCTTTGCCGCCCTAAACCCCCGCCCCGCCGCCGCCAAGTCCTGGGCCAGCAAGAGCACGCCGTACAGCGCCACCAAGATCAGCGTCATTACCAAAGTGTATGAGCGCGCCTCCTGCGAATAAGCGACCGTGATAGGCGAGAGTCCCAGGATCAATGCCGCCAGCACGCCCGCTAATCTGCCGCCGACGCGCGACGCGATGAGGAATACCATCACAACGGCTACGCTGCCGAACACCGCCGATGGCAGCCGCAGCCAGAATTGCGGATGCGCCAGATGGGTCAACGGCGAAAGCATCAGGAAGAAGCTAGGCAAGTGATGGTTCTCGAAGGAATCCAGCACCAGCGCTGCCGGCTTCAGCGAGGCCCGTTGAAGGGTAAGCACCTCATCCAGCCAGAAGGGCTTGGCGGCGATGTCAAACAGCCGCGGCAGCAGCGCCAAGCCAAAAACGCCCAGCGGCCAGAGCCAACCCGCCAGGCGGGAGGGTTTTGCTGAAACCAAGACAGTACCGGCCGACGGCTCGGGGTGGGTTGAAATGCTCACGCGCTAACCTGGGTTTGTATCTGCATTTGTGCTGCCTCAACCGCCTCGGGCCGCCAATCCCGAAAGAAGGCACGGCCAATGGCACCGGCAAGCTCCTGCAGATGGATCTGCACAACGTCCAGATATTCATGCAGCCCGGTGGCAAGAATATGGCCGAGCGGCTTTTCAACCAGCAGCTGACGCAGCATTTCTGCCCGCTCCAGGACCTCGCCCCCGGCGGAGAGGCCGAAATGGCGGCGAAGATCGTCCAGATGCGATTCGATACGGCGCACGCAGAGCAGCACCGCCCGCGGGCTGGAGGGGTCGCGCAACAGGAAATGCACCACGTCCTGCGGCGAAAACTGCGCCCGAGAGAGGCGTTTGAACGCATGATACCCCGCCGCGGCCCGCAGAATGGCATTCCATTGGGTCAACTCGGCCACGCGCTTTTCCTCGCCGCCGGACGGCAGAAGGGCAGTGTATTTTATATCCAGCATGCGCGTGGTCTGGTCGGCGCGCTCGATGAAGCGACCCAACTCATAGAAATACCAGCCCTGGTCGCGGTAGAGCGTGCCCTGGGTAATGCCCGTATGGGCCTGCACGCCCTCTTTGATTTTGGTGCAGAGGCGCGACAGCGCATCGCCCTCCAAATCCCCGGGCACGATAGCGCTGACGAAGCGGTGGAACATGTTGAGCTGGCGCCACATCTCGGTGCTCATCAGGGGCCGCAGCGTGCGCGCACTGGTCCGGGCCCCCTCAAGGCTGCCCGGCACAGAGGTCGGGTTGCCCTTGTCCAGCAAATAGAAACGCTTCACATGCGTGGCTTCAAAGGAAAACCCCCGCTCCCGGAACGTTTTTTCGTCGGCGTTGATGCGGATCAGCCCCTGCCAGGCTTCGGCCTCGAAGCCGGGGCTCTCGAAGCTCTGCGTCACGTCGATCAGCCGCGCGAGGTTTTCCACCCGCTCCAGATAGCGGGCCATCCAGAACAGCCCCTCGGCATCCCGCGCCAATAAGCCCTGATCGCGGATCATGCCGGATTTGCCTCGGCAAATCGCTGCGCCAGCACCCAGGTATCCTTGGAGCCGCCGCCCTGGCTTGAGTTCACAATCAGCGAGCCGCGTTGCATCGCGACCCGCGAAAGCCCGCCGGGCAGCACCCAGCTTTCCTGGCCGGTGACGATGAAGGGCCGCAAATCCAGATGCCGGGGGCCGATGCCCTCTTGCGCCAGGGTCGGGCCGACGGACAGCCCGATCACCGGCTGGCTGATCCAGTTTTCCGGGTTGACGAGGATGGTCTCGCGCACCACGTCCAGCTCCTCCTTGGAGGCGCGCGGCCCGATGGTGATGCCATAGCCCCCACTTTCGCCCACCGGCTTGGTCACCAGCTTGTCGAGGTTATCCAGCGTGTATTTCAGCCCTTCCGGCTCACGGCAGATATGGGTCTGCACGTTCTCGATCAGCGGCTCCTCGGAGAGGTAGTATTTGATGATCCGCGGCATGTAGGCATAGACCGCCTTGTCATCCGCCACACCTGTGCCCACCGCATTGGCAATGGCCACCTTGCCCTTCTTCCAGGCACGGATAAGCCCCGGCACGCCCAGCATGGAATCCGGCCGGAACACTTCCGGGTCCAGGAAATCATCGTTCAGGCGGCGGTAGATGGTGTGTACCGGCCGCAGGCCGGAGGTGGTGCGCATGTAAACGCGGTCGTTCTCCACCACGAGGTCCGCACCCACTACCAGCGGCACGCCCATCTCGCGCGCCAGAAACACATGCTCGAAATAGGCCGAGTTGTAGATGCCCGGCGAGAGCAGCACGACTTGCGGCTCGTCCAACCCCGCGGGCGCCACCTCGGCCATGGCGGCGCGCAGCCTGCGGCCATAATCGTCCACCGGTTTCAGCTTGATGCCGGCCATCAGGTCCGGAAAAGTCCGCAGCATCAAATGCCGATTCTCGATAACATAAGAGACACCTGAGGGCGTGCGGGCATTATCCTCCAGCACCCTGAAGGCGCCAGACTCGTCACGGATGATGTCGATGCCGCAGACATGCACATAGGTACCGTACGGCACCGGGAAATCCTTCATCTCCGGGCGGTAATTGACATTACCATAGACCAGCTCGGCCGGAATGATGCCATCCTTCACCACCTGGCCCTTGCCGTAGATATCGCCCAAGAACAGATTCAACGCCTTTACACGCTGGATGCAGGCGCGCTCCAGCAAATCCCATTCAGGGGCCGTTATTACACGCGGGATGCAATCGAAGGGCAAAATGCGGTCGATGGCCGTGGCATCGGAGTACACCGTGAAGGTCACGCCCAGATCAATCAGATCGGTTTCCGCCGCCGCGGCGCGGGCGCGCAGCGCCTCCAGCCCGATACCCTCCAGCCGCTCCGCCAGCCATTGCGGCACCGGGCCCGCCTCGGGGCGGTTGCTGGTCAGCTCGCAAAAAAAACGGCCAGGATCATATTCGGGCCAAAGCTGCGCAAAGATTTCGTTCACACCACTGCCTCCGGCGCGCGCATGCGCAAAAAGAGCCTCAAGGCCCGAGGAAAAATCGGCAGGCAAGATATAGCGACACGACCATGTTCCCGCTTATCGGGCATGGGCCAAGCAGATTTCGTCAAGGAATTCAGCATATGTCACCCACGATTTCCCACCCGTTCGTCACGGTGCAGTATAAATCTGCCGCTAAAACGGCCGTATCCGCAAGATGCTCCCGCAGCCCGCCTTTATTGGGTCCTTCCCAAGGTCATGCGAAGGCCAGACCAGACGCCGCATACGGGAAAACAGGCCCAGTCCGGCCCCGGTAGGCACCTTGAGAACACTCTGATACGTCTCCTTAAATGCAGATCATCACCCCTTGCGATGAAACCATGGACCGCCAGGGCCGGACGCTCAGCCCCTGGGCGCCGGTTCTGGGCGTCATTCGTGAAGTTGGGAACGAAGAACTGACCCGCCGCGCCGCCGCGCTTAACCGACAGATGGGGCTGGCAGCCCCGCTCGGCGCACCGGCGGCCCGGCTCTATGACCCGCTTCCCGTCCCCCTTACCGCCGCCGAGTTTGCAGAGCTTGAGGGCCATCTCAAGCAGCGCGCGAGTCTGCTTTCACTCGTTTTAGAAGACATTTATGGCGCCCAAAGCCTGATGCGCAGCGGGCAGCTACCGCCCGCTTTGGTGTTCGCGGAGTCCCATTTCCTGGGGCCAATGCATACAGGTGCCCGTCTCGTCACACCGCGCCTTTGCCTCTACGCGGCGGATATCATCCGCGCGCCAGATGGGCGGTTTCAATTGCTGCGCGACTATACCGGCGTGGTGCCGGGGTTGGGTGATGCCCTCACCTTGCGCCGTCTGGCCACCGGCGTCCTGCCGGAGCTGTTCCGCGCCGGCGCCCTGCGCTCCATCCGCCCGGCGCGGGAAATGCTTGTAGACCATCTTCAGCGCGAGGCCGAGGGTGGGCTGGTCGCGGTGCTCTCCGGCGGGCTTACGCAAGGGCGCGGCAGCGAAGACGGGTTCGATGACGCACTGCTGGCCCGCGCTCTGGGCGTGCTGCTGATCGAGCCAGGAGACCTCGCCACCCGCAACGGCGCCGTGCACATGAAAACCCTCAGCGGGCTTTTGCATGTGGCAACGCTGATCCGCGGAGTTTCCGGGCGAGATCTCGACCCGCTTGAACAAGGCGGCCGCCCAGGAACAGGCATTCCCGGCGCGTTCGGAGCCATCCGTGCCGGCGTGCTTTCCATCCTTAATGCGCCGGGCAGCAAGCTGCTCGAAGCCGCCGCCCTACGCCCCTACATCCAGGAGTTGTTCGAGCCACTGCTGGACCAACCGGCCATGCTGAGCCTGGTGGACAAACGCGAGGAGCCTCTTGCATCGCTGGCGCCATTTCTGGGCCTGAACGGGACAATCATCAAGGCACCGCTATGTTTTCGCCTGTTTGCCTGGCATGACGGAACAGGCTGGCAGGTGCTGCCGGGCGGGCTCGGCCTGCCCATAGGCCTCGAAGGCACGCCAACCGGGCTGGGACTGAAGGACCTTTGGGTGCTGGACAGCGAGGAACCCCATATGATCCCGGGCGCGCAGCCTGCCGAGCCGCCCGAGCGGCTGAAGATCCTGGCTGCGGCGTATCTCCCCTCGCGCCTGGCGGATAATCTGTTCTGGCTCGGCCGCTCGGTGGAACGGCTGGAAGCCGCTGCCCGGCTGCTTATGCTCGCACTCCCACGGCTGGAATCCAGCACCTCCCTGCCACGGGACATGGCCGAGCGAGCGCTCATCACACGCTGTCTCGGCCAGGCCGGGCTGCTGCCGCCAGACGTAGCAGGCTTTGCGATCTCCGGCCGGCTTCTGCGCCAGACATTGGCGCAGCGGCGGCCCATCGCCGGGCTGTTGCGGGAGGTAGCGCGCCTGGTGGATGCCTCTTCAGAGCGGCTTTCGCCTTCCATGCTCGCCACCGTGCGCTTTGCCTTGCACCAGGCCACTGAGGCCCTGCCCGACGAGGAAGCCGCGCTGCCAACGATGCTCAGCTTCGCTGCCACCTTCGCGGGCATCGCGGCGGAAAACATGTCCCGCGATGGCGGCTGGCTGTTCCTGGAAATGGGCCGGAGGCTAGAGCGCGGCGAGACCCTGGCCGCAACCCTGGCCATTCTACTCAACGGCCCAGTGGAGCGGTTGGAGCCTGGCATGGCGCTGGGTATCGAGATCGCCGATTCGGTGTTGAGCTACGAACTGCGCCATGCTGGCATCCTCGCCCCCGGCCCAGTGCTGGCCATGCTACTGGCCGACCAATCCAACCCGCGCGCGCTCGCCTTTCAATGCAGCGCACTGCGCGCCTGCCTGCAGCGACTGGGCGCTGATGATGATGCCGAAACCGCCAAACAATTGCAGCAGGAAGCGACAAATCTCACCGGGAACGCCATTGCGCTGAACGCGACACTGAGCGGCATTGTCGTGAAGTTACGTCAGCTTTCAGACCGCGTGCACCGGCGCTTCTTCACCCTGCTACCCGAGGCGCATATGCTGGAAGAGGACGAGATCTTGGAAGCGGCGCAATAATCCGCCAAGTTCCGCCGAAACATGACCCTTTACCGCCTGCACCACAGCACGACCTACGATTACGCTGAACCAGTGGTGATCGGCACGCATTTCATGCATCTGCTGCCGCGCATGCGGCCGGGGCAGATCGTGCGCGAGGCGCAGCTTGGCATCTCTCCCTCGCCAGAGAGCCGCCGCGACGAGGTGGACCATTTCGGCAATTATACCACCACAATCTCCCTGGCGGGCGCCCATAAGCAGTTCAGCGTCACCTTAAGCGCCACGATCGAGGTTGGCTTGCCCGCCCCGCCCACCCCGCCCGAAACCCCGCGCTGGGAGGCGATTGCCGCCTGGGGGAAGCAGGCGCTGGAGGTGGCTGAGTTCTGTCTGCCCAGCCGGCTTGCCCTGCCGGCGCCGGACATCGCCGATTACGCCGCGGTGAGCTTTCTGCCGGGGCGCAATATCCTGGAGGCGCTGCTGGAACTGAACCAGCGCATCTTCACGGAGATGAACTACAAGCCGGGTGTCACCAATAATTTCACCCCGGCGCTGCAGATTTTATACACGCGCGCCGGCGTCTGCCAGGATTATGCGCATTTCATGCTGGCCTGCCTGCGCGCTTTGGGTCTGCCGGGGCGGTATGTGTCGGGTTATCTGCAGACCTCACCTCCGCTCGGGCAGGTGAAACGGCGTGGTGTGGACCAGAGCCACGCCTGGATAAGCGCTTGGCTCGGCCCGCAGATCGGCTGGGTGGATTTCGACCCAACAAACAACCTGCTGGTGACGAACGAGCACGTCACTCTGGCCTGGGGTCGGGATTTCTCGGACGTTTCCCCCCTTCGCGGCATCATCCTCGGCGGCGGGCGGCATTACCTGACAGTGGGCGTGGATCTGGAGCCGGTGCTGACCTGAGCACGTTACGCAGCTTCATTTTTCCTGGCCAATAACGCCCCCAGCGAGACGTTCATCGACAACATCAGCTGCATGGGTTTCCATTGTTGAGACGAGCATCCCAGCGAAACCGACATCGCCAAATTTGAAGTGCCGCGGGCAAAATCTGCCCATCGGGTTCCGGCTAAAACCCGCGAGCGGCTTCTGACCCTTGCCGGAGTTAAGCAGACTCAGGCCGCCTGAGCCGCGCAAACACCCCGAAAGGCCAGTTACACCGGCCTTTTTTTGTCTCAGAAGGGCCGCCAGCCGCCGCGCTGCCCGCGCATGAAGAGATACCCGACAAAGCCCAGCAGGAGCATGACCGGGATCATGATAAAGGCCGTCCATACCACGACCGCCGTGATACACAGAGCCAAGCCAAAGGCAGCCAGACGCATGAGTATCTGCGTGAAGGAGGGTTTGGGCGGCTCGATGAAGTTCCCGTCGGGCGTCATGTCGAGCACGGGGCCGTTTTCTTTTGCCATGGGATAGATCTAGGGCAGCCGGGCGGTTGCTTCAATCTTATTCGGTAGAGGAGAGATAGCCGGCAGCCGTACATGCGCTTAAATATCGGGCATGCAGGATGATGATCTGTTCGGCCCGCCGCTTGCCGCCACGCCGTCCACCTCCGCCGGGCCGCGCCCGCTGGCCGAAAAGCTGCGGCCAAAAACCCTTGATGAGGTGATCGGCCAGAACCATCTGCTGGGGCCGGAAGGCAGCCTGACAGGCATGCTACAGCGCGGCTCGCTGACCTCGCTTATCCTCTGGGGGCCTCCGGGTGTGGGTAAGACTACCATCGCCCGGCTGCTGGCTGATGCGGCGGGTCTGCAATTTAAGCAGATCTCGGCGGTGTTCTCCGGCGTGGCGGATTTGAAGAAAGTGTTCGACGAAGCCACTCGCCTGCACCGCGCCGGCAAGGCCACGCTGCTGTTCGTTGACGAGATCCACCGTTTCAACCGCGCCCAGCAGGATGCGTTTCTGCCGGTGGTGGAGGCGGGCACCGTCACGCTCATCGGCGCCACCACGGAAAATCCCAGCTTCGCGCTCAACGGCGCCCTGCTCTCGCGCGCCCAGGTGTTTGTGTTGCGCCGGCTGGATGATGCGGCGATGGCGCAGCTTCTCACCCGCGCCGAGGCCGAAACCGGTGAGACTTTGCCGCTGACGCCGGGTGCGCGCGCCAGCTTACGCGCCATGGCCGACGGCGATGGCCGTGCATTGCTGAACATGGCCGAGCAGCTTTTCGCCTTACCGCCCGAACCGTTATTAGACGAAACCGGGCTCAGCCAGATGTTATCCCGCCGCGCGGCCCTCTACGACCGCGACCGCGAGGAGCATTACAATCTCATCTCCGCCCTGCATAAATCCATGCGCGGGTCGGATGCCGACGCGGCACTTTACTGGCTCGCCCGCATGTTCGCGGGCGGGGAAGATCCGCGCTACATCGCCCGGCGGATCACGCGCTTTGCCTCAGAGGATATTGGCTTGGCTGACCCGCAGGCACTACCCCAAACCCTCGCGGCGTGGGAGGCTTATGAGCGCCTCGGCTCGCCGGAAGGGGAGGTCTGCATCGCCCAGGCCGTGGTGTATCTCGCCACCGCGCCCAAATCCAACGCCGTGTATAAGGCCATAGGGGCCGCCAACCGGGCCGCGAAGGAAACCGGCAGCCTGATGCCGCCCATGAACATCCTCAACGCACCCACCAAGCTGATGAAAAACCTCGGCTACGGCGAAAACTACCAGTACGACCACGACACGGCGGAAGGCTTCTCCGGCGACAATTACTTCCCCGAAGGCATGGGCAGGCCGGATTTCTACCGCCCGGTGGAACGCGGTTTCGAGAGGGAAATCGTCAAGCGCCTCGCTTATTGGGCAAAATTGCGCGAAGAGAAGCAATGACTGATTACCGAGTGACCGAAGCCGGGGCCGAGATGCGGCTGGACCGTTATCTGCGCCGCGAAGTGCCCGGCTTAACCCAGGGCGTTTTGCAAAAACTGTTGCGCACCGGCAAAATCCGCCTGAACGGCAGCCGCGCCGGGGCCAATGCCCGCCTTAATTTGGGCGATTTGCTGAATGTGCCCGAAATCGCCCCGCCGGCTGAACTGCCCAAGCAGCGCCATGTGATGAAGATGGACGAGGCGATGACGAAAGAGCTGGAGCGCATGGTGCTCTACCAGGATGCCAGCGTCATCATCCTCAACAAGCCCGCCGGGCTGCCAGTGCAGGGCGGCACGGGCATCGCCGTGCATGTGGACGGCATGCTAGACGCGCTGCGCGGCGAGAACCCCGAACGCCCGAAGCTGGTGCACCGGCTGGACCGTGATACCTCGGGCCTGCTGGTTATCGCCCGCTCCGGCCGGGTGGCGAGCAAGCTCTCCGCCGCCTTCCGGGGCCGCGATGTTGAGAAAACCTATTGGGCGCTGCTAGCCGGGCTGCCGGAGCAGCTGGAGGGCCGAATCGACCTGCCGCTGAAACGGATCGATCTGGGCCAGACCTCCCGCGCCGAGCCCGCCTCGCGCAAGGATAAAGAGGCGCAGAAGGCGGTGACCGATTACCGCGTGCTGGACAAGGCCGGGCGCAAATTCTGCCTGGCGCAGCTCAACCCGCAAACCGGACGCATGCACCAGTTGCGCGCCCATTGCCTGGCGCTGGGAACGCCCATTCTGGGCGATGAGGTTTATGGCGGGGTGTATTCCGAACATTTCGCCCAGCAACTGCATCTGCATGCGCGCCGTCTCAACTTCCCGCATCCCGAGGGTGGTTTTTTAACCGTGGAAGCGCCGCTACCCAAACATATGCTCAAAGGGCTCAACTACCTTGGCTTTCCCGCCCCCGAGCCCGCAAAGCCTGAACGCAAAAGCCGGGCTTAGAGCACGATCGCCTCCAGACACGGACCTCCCCAGCCAAGATATTACAAGCGGTTAAACCGCGACGGGGTAGAAACCAGGATGGAATCCTGCCAAATCTGATCCATGCGCCGGTGGATAAGACCTCTCCTGTGCCTATGCTTCGCCCTGGGGGGAGCCCCTGCGCAAGGTGCAGACCCGGTGAAATACGGCGTCAGCTTCACCCCCTCGGGTGATGGCGGGCTGGACGGGCTACTGAAACAAACCTCCTCGCTGGTTTCATTACGCACCAAACTGCCCCCCGCCCCCTTCGCGCTCATAGGCCGGGCCCAGCAGGACGAAAAGCAGTTCACCACTGTGCTGCATTCCCTGGGTTACGATGCCGGCCGCACCAGCATCACCATTGATGGCATGACCCTCGGCAATCCAGCGCTGCTCGACCATCTCAATCAACTGCCGGATGCAAACCAGGCCAAGGTGCAGGTAACCACGCAGAAAGGCCCGCTGTTCACGCTGGGGCAAGTGAACATCAACGGGCTGCCGCAGGGCTTCAAGGCGCGGCCCGGCATCCGCGCGGGGCAAACAGCCGATGCGGCACCCATTTTAGCCGCCAGCGCCGGGCTGACCACGGCGCTGCGCAATGCCGGATACGCCTTCGCCAAGGTCAGCCCGCCTTATGCCGTCGCCAATCAGGTCAACCACAAGCTGGATGTCACCTACACTGTCAAAACCGGCCCGCATGTGGATATCGGCCCCATCTCCTTTGCCGGGCTAACCCGAACAAACCCTGACTTCCTGCGCCGCCATATCAGCTTGCGCCCCGGCCAGCGTTATTCGGATACGGCATTACAGGATGCGCGGGATTCCCTGTTGGGGCTGGGTGTGTTCTCCTCCGTTACCCCCGTGCCCGCCAGCTCCGCCATCAGCGGCCAGGTGCCGATCATTTTTCATGTCACAGAAGAAAAGCGCCACGCGGTTTCGCTCTCCGGCGCGTATGCCACGGATACCGGCTTTACCATTGGCACAAGCTGGGAGGACCGGAATGTTTTCCGCCAGGCGGAAACGCTCACATTCTCCGTTGCCGCAAACGGGCTGGGCGGCACCGGCACCACCGCACCGGGTTATGATGTGAAAGGCGTGTTTACCAAGCCGGACTACTATGCGCGCGGGCAAATGTTTGCACTCTCCGCCGAGGGGCTGAAGCAATCCCTCATCGCCTATGACCGCACGGGTATTATTCTCGGCGCGTCGCTCGCCCGCCCCATCACCAAAAACACCAGCATCACCTACGGCCCCAGCTTCACCAGCGAGCGCGTAAAGCAGGAAGGCGTCATCCGCACCTATGTGCTGCTGCAATTCCCCATCAATTTCACCTGGAACACCACCAACAGCCTGCTGGAGCCCACGCGTGGCCACAGCTTGGCGCTTACAATAACCCCCACTTTCCCGGTGGTAGGCACCAGGCGCCGCCCGTTTGCCATTCTGCTTGGCACTGGCTCAGTCTATTTCCCCGTCGAGCGCAATGCCTGGGGCGTCATCGCGGTGCATGGGGTGGTGGGCAGCATCCAGGGTGCCACACAGTTTGGCGTGCCACCAGACCAGCGGTTTTACGCAGGCGGCTCCGGCACTGTGCGGGGTTATGCGTACCAGACCATCGGCCCGCTTTTCGCGGATGATAAACCCGAGGGCGGGCTAGCCATGGATGCCATTGAGTTCGAATTCCGCCAGCATATTACAAAAACCATCGGCATCGTGCCGTTCATCGATGCCGGGCAGGTGAATGCCGGTTCCG
>JAKBCD010000018.1 GCA_021808205.1 Pseudomonadota bacterium
GCGAAAGACAGCACCGCCGAGGTGATGAGCCCGGCGAATCGGCCGTTCATGAAGCGGATCTTGGTTCCGTCCGGGACGAAGCGGAAAGCGGGTCTGTAGAACATGGGGCGGGTCCTAGACGGGCAGGGCAGCGGGGCGGCGCGCGGCGTACCAGCGCGAGGTAATGAGGCGCACAACCACCGTGGCGGTGAACATGGTGGTGATGATGCCCGCACAGATGGTGACGGCAAAGCCGCGCACTGGCGGTGAGCCGAAGATGAACAGCGTGATATGCGCCAGCAGTGTGGTTACGTTGGAATCGATGATGGTGCCGTAGGCGCGCTTATACCCGGCTTCCAGCGCCGCCAGAGGTTTGCGGCCGTTCTTCACTTCCTCGCGTACGCGCTCGTTGATGAGAATATTCGCATCCACCGCCATGCCGAGGGTGAGCAGGATACCCGCCATGCCAGGCAGGGTAAGGGTGGCGCCCATGACCGACAGGATGGCCAGCATCAGCACCAGATTGGCGATGAGTGCCACGTTAGCGAACCATCCGAACAGCCCGTAAAACAGCGCCATGAAGAAAAGCACGAACCCAAACCCAACCGCCAGCGAGATGGCGCCCGCCCGGATGGCATCGGCCCCCAGCTCAGGCCCCACGCTCTGTTCTTCAACAATATTCAGGGGCGCGGGCAGGGCGCCTGCGCGCAGCAGCAAAGCGAGATCGGTGGCCGATTGGGCGGTAAAATTGCCGGAGATCTGACCCTGGCCGCCGGTGATTGGCTCACGGATGACAGGGGCTTCAATGATCTTGCCGTCCAGCACGATGGCGAACAATTTGCCTACATTGGCGGCCGTGGTGTCGGCAAACTCCCGCGAGCCAACGGCGTTGAGCGTAAAGTTCACCACCCATTCGCCGGTTTGCGGGTCGGTGCTGGCCTGGGCGTTGGTGAGGCTGGCGCCGTCCACAGCCACTTCGGTTTGTACCGCGAGCTGCTGGGCAGGGTCGCCGGACATCGGCAGCCATTCATCACCCAGTGGGGCTGGCTGGCCTGGTGCGGCGCTGGAATCGACCATCTGGAAGGTCATATGCGCAGTGGTGCCGATCAGTTTTTTTACCCGGCCGGGGTCAGAGATGCCGGGGAGCTGCACCACGATCTGATCCTGGCCCTGGCGCTGGATTTGCGGGTTTAGCACGCCTGAGCCGTCGATACGGCGCTGGATGATGGTGATCGCTTGCTGCACGGCTTGCGTGTTGCGTGCGGTTTGTGCCTGGGCGGGGATGGAAAGGGCGATTGAACCATCCGGCAGTTGCGTCACGGCAAGGCTGGGCGTGGGGGAATTGGGCAGGTAGGTGATGAGGCCCTGCAACGCCTGCAATGCCTGGGTGGCCTGGCCGTCCAGCGGGGTTAACAGCACCTGGTGCGTGGCAAGGTCGGCGTGCAGGTCTTTATACCCAAGCCCTGCTTTTACGAGCGTCTGCCGCGCCTGGCCCACCAGCGAGTCGAGATCCTGCTTTTGGATTGCATTCGTGTCGATCTGCAAAAGCAGATAGGAGCCGCCTTTCAGGTCCAGGCCCAGATGCACCTGGTTCCAGGGCATGAATCCCGGCCACCAGCCCGGCCGTGCCCACAGATTTGGGAGGCTGAGCAGCACCCCAAGCCCGCAGACGAGCAGGACACCGAATGTTTTCGCACGGCTGAAATAAAGCAACGCGGGCTCCAAAAAATGCCAAACCGCTTGCCGTATGGCGGGCCAAAGCGTTGCGCGCAACCCCGGAGCGGAATAGATCGCTAAAGATATGAGCAAGCGTTTGCAGGTGGGGTTGATCGGGGCGGGGCATTTTGGCCGCTACCATGCGTTGAAACTGGCCGGTGCGGCGCGCGCGCAGTTGGTTGGGCTGGCGGACCCCAACCCCGCCCGCGCCAAGGAGGTGGCCTGGGAAGCAGGCTGCCCGGTGAAATCGGTTGATGAGATTCTGGCCCTGGCGGAGGCGGTGATTATCGC
Source organism: Pseudomonadota bacterium (assembly GCA_021808205.1). Next base: position 1,987 of record JAKBCD010000018.1, read on the forward strand.
CGCTCCGGCGGAGTATCATTACGAGCACGCGGCGCGCGCCTTGGCTGCGGGCAAGCATGTGCTGGTGGAAAAGCCCATCGCCGCGACGCTGGACCAGGCGGATGAGCTGATCGCCCTGGCGGCGCGGGCGGGGGCGGTTTTTCAGGTGGGGCATCTTGAGCGGTTTTCAGCCGCACACGGGGCGCTGGCCAGCCGCATGGGGCGGCCGCTTTATATCGAGGCGGTGCGAATCGCGCCGTTCAAACCGCGCGGCACGGATGTCTCGGTGATTCTCGATTTGATGATCCATGACCTGGATTTGATCCTGACCCTGGCGGATTCCGAAGTTGTGAGCGTGGATGCGGTGGGCGCGCCCGTGGCCAGCACCTTTGATGACATCGCCAATGCGCGCATCCGCTTCGCTTCGGGTGCCGTGGCGACAATCACCGCCAGCCGGATTTCGCTGAAGACCGAGCGCAAGATGCGCATCTTCTCGCAAACCGGCTATCTCACCGTGGATTTCTCGGCCCGGAAGCTCACCTTGGTGGGGCGCGGCATCGGCACCAAGGTGCCGGGCTTCCCGGAATTCGGCATCGAGCAGGCGGGCTGGCAGGACCATGACGCGCTTTCCGCCGAGCATGAGGCGTTCTTCGATTCCTGCCTGGACGGGGCGAAGGTGCTGGTGGACGGGCTGGCGGGCAAGCAGGCTCTGGCGGCGGCGCTGATGGTGAGCGCCTCCATCGCCGAAAGCCGGGCGATGGCCGAGGCGAGCGGGCTGATTCCGAAATTTCCTGAAGTTTAGCGCATTTTGGATTTTATGTGGATGCGATCGCCATCCACGGAAAAATGTCCATAGCCATGATGGTGCAGCATTGGCGCGTCCTTGAGTTTTGGATTTTCCCAGGCCCTCACGCATTCCAGAACGAAGAGGTTGTAGGGTTTCACCATCTTCGTGTCTTTCACCCTGCATTCCAGATTGACCATGGCCTCGCCGATCAGAGGTGCCGCTACCTGTGAGGCGGGCAGGGGTGTGAGGTCGAAACAGGCGAATTTGTCCGTGTCTCCGCCAGTACAATTGCCAATGCCGGTGACGGTCTTGGCAAGGCTCGCGGGCGGCACAGCGAGGACGCATTCATATGTCTTATGCAATGCCGCGAAACTGTAATTGCCCGCTGCCACCACGCAGGCGATAAGCGGTGGTTCGAATTCCAGCATCATATGCCAGGACATCGCCATGACATTCGGCTTCGCCCCCGGCGCCTGGGTGGTTAGTAGCACTACCGGGCCAGGTTCGATGGATTGATAGACTCGTTCAAGAGGCAGGTCTTTAAACATAGGTGGAACTTATTCGTGAGGCGGACGTCTTCGCTTGATCAGGATCAATCCGAGGCCCTGCATTTCAGCGGGGCAGGTAAGCCAGAAGCTCATCGCTGCGCATTACGGCGCAATAGATCATGTTGATAATCTCTAGTTCCTTAAGGTGCAGCTCATGACTTCCGGCGGCGCAGCCATCTTCCACCACAATTACATCGAAGCTCTCATCGGCCAGCGAGCGCACGGTGGAGGCGATGCATTGGTCGGTGAAGATGCCCGCGCAGACAACATGAGTGATGCCGAGATTAGTGAGGATCAGGCGCAAATTGGTGCCGGTCAGTGCTGAATCGGTGGTCTTGGTGATCACAATTTCGTCGCCCTGCGGCGCCAGTTCCGGCACGATCTGCGAGGCCAGTTTGTCCTTGGGCAGCAGCAGGTTGTTCCAGCCGGGTTTCTTCTGGCTCAGTGAACGGTCACGCCCGTCCTGGGTCTGGCAGGCGATGCGGGCGAACATGACCTCATGCCCGCCCGCGCGGAACTTTTTAATGAGCTTGGCAATGGTGGGGATCACCGTGCCGTGCATGCGGTCGTGAAAGGGCGTCCAGGCGTCGAACCGCGCTTGTTCCTCCGGGGAGAGAGCCGCGCGATCCGGGCGTTCCAGATAGGTGTTCTGTACGTCGATGACCAGCAGGGCGGTCTTGCCTCGTTCCAGCACCGGGTCTTCGGGTTCCGGCGCGCCCTGGTAATAGAGGGAACGGAAAGCGGTTTTCCAGCTGGTCATCGTAACTCCTATTCGTCGAGTTGCTTCTTCACCGCCTCGTTCACCAGAGCCGGGTTGCCCTTGCCTTGCATCGCCTTCATCACCTGGCCGACGAAGAAGCCGAACAGCTTGTCCTTGCCGGATTTGTATTCGGCGACTTTGTCTTGATTGTCAGCCAGCACCTTCGTCACGGCTTCGTCGATGGCGCCGGTGTCGGTGACCTGCTTCAGACCTTTTTCCTCGACGATGGCGGCGGGCATCTTGCCGGTTTCCACCATCTCCTCGAACACATCCTTGGCGATACGGCCATTGATGGTCTTGTCGGTGATCAGGTCCAGCATCTGGCCCAGTGCTTCCACGCTCACAGGCGGGTTCTCGATGCTCTTGCCGGTGCGGTTCATGGCGGCGAAGAAATCGCCCGTCACCCAGTTGGCGGCCAGTTTGCCGTCCCGGCCCTTGGCGAGGGTTTCGTAGAAATCCGCGGTTGTTTGGTCCGCCACCAGCACGCCCGCATCGTAGAACGGAATGCCGTATTCGGTGCAAAAGCGGGCGCGTTTTTCGTCCGGCAATTCGGGCAGGCCGGATTTGAGGCTATCCACCCATTCCTGTTCCAGCACCAAAGGCAGCAAATCAGGCTCGGGGAAGTAACGGTAGTCATGCGCGTCTTCCTTTGAGCGCATGGAGCGGGTTTCGCCCTTGGCGGGGTCGTAGAGTCGGGTCTCCTGCACCACCTCGCCGCCGCTCTCCCAGACCTCGATCTGGCGCAGCGCCTCGGCCTCCACCGCGTGCATGACAAAGCGGATGGAGTTGACGTTCTTGATCTCGCAGCGCGTGCGGAAATCTTCGCCTGCCTTGCGGACGGATACGTTCACGTCCGCCCGCATGGAGCCTTCCTCCATGTTGCCGTCGCAGGTGCCGAGATAACGCACGATCTGGCGGATTTTGCGCAAATAAGCCCCGGCTTCCTCGGGCGAGCGGATATCCGGCTCGGAGACGATCTCCATCAGCCCCACACCGGCGCGGTTGAGATCAACCACCGATTTCGCCGGGTGCTGGTCGTGCATGGATTTCCCGGCATCCTGCTCCAGATGCAGGCGGGTGATGCCAACACGCTTGATAGTGCCGTCCTGCAATTCGATCTCGACATCGCCGGTGCCGACAATCGGGTGCGCGAACTGGCTGATCTGATAACCCTGTGGCAAATCCGCGTAGAAATAATTCTTGCGGTCGAAACGCGAGAACAGGTTGATTTGCGCGCGGAGCCCCAACCCGGTGCGCACGGCCTGGGCCACGCATTCCTTGTTGATGACGGGCAGCATGCCGGGGAAACCGGCATCGATGAACGACACATGCGCGTTGGGCGCGCCGCCATAGGTGGCGGAGGCGCCGGAGAAGAGTTTTGACTCCGATATGACCTGAGCATGGACTTCGAGGCCGACCACGACCTCCCAATTGCCAGTGCGGCCTTCAAGTGTGTAGCTCATTTTGCTCTTACCTCCGGCAGAGCGGTGAAATTCGCCGCCGTTTCGATGGCGGCGGAAACCGCGAACACCGTTTCTTCATCAAAATGCTTGCCAATAACCTGCAAGCCCAGCGGCAACCCATCGGCGGACAGGCCCGCCGGCACGCTCATCGCCGGCACACCGGCCAGCGAGGCGGGCACGGTGAACACATCGTTCAGATACATCGTGACGGGATCGTCCATCTTCTCGCCCAGGCCGAACGCGGCGGAGGGCGCGGTGGGGGTAAGGATGGCGTCTACCTTGGCGAAAGCGTCGGTGAAATCGCGCAGGATCAAATTCCGCACCTTCTGCGCCTTCAAGTAATAAGCGTCGTAATAGCCATGGCTCAGCACATAGGTGCCGATCATGATGCGGCGCTTCACTTCGGCCCCGAAACCTTCGGCGCGGGTGCGCTCGTAAAGCTCGATCAGGTCCTCGCCATCCACGCGCTTGCCGTAGCGCACGCCGTCATACCGGGCGAGGTTGGAAGAGGCTTCGGCCGGGGCGACGATATAGTACACCGGCAGGCCGTATTTGGTGTGGGGGAGCGAAATATCGATAATCTCGGCCCCCTGCGCCTTCAGCCACTCGATGCCCTTGTCCCACAGCGCCAGGATTTCCGGGTTGGTGCCCTCCAGCCGGTATTCGGCGGGGATGCCGATCTTCAGCCCCTTCACGCCACGGGCGAGGGCGGCGGTGAAATCCGGCACTTCACGGTCGGCGGAGGTGGAGTCCTTCTCGTCAAACCCCGCCATGGCGTTCAGCAGCAGGGCGTTGTCTTCCACATTGCGGGCCATGGGGCCGGGCTGGTCCAGCGAGGAGGCAAAGGCCACCACGCCCCAGCGGGAGCAGCGCCCATAGGTGGGCTTGATGCCAGCCAAGCCCGTAAAGGCGGCGGGCTGGCGGATGGAACCGCCCGTATCCGTGCCCGTGGCGGCCAGCGCGATGCGCGCGGCCACGGCGGCGGCGGAGCCACCGGAGGAGCCGCCGGGCACCAGCTTGGCGTCCGACCCCTGGCGCTTCCAGGGGTTTTCAACCGAGCCATAGCCGGAGGTGATGTTGGAGGAGCCCATGGCGAACTCGTCCAGATTAGCCTTGCCGAGCATGACGGCACCCGCGGCCTTCAGCTTGCCGGAAACGGTGCTCTCATAAGGCGGGATGAAGGGCTCCAGAATCTTGCTGGCCGCCGTGGTGCGCACACCCTCGGTGCAGAACAGATCCTTCATAGCGATGGGAACGCCGGTGAGCGCCGTGGCGCTGCCATCCGCGATGCGGGCATCCGCCGCCTTGGCTTGCTCCAGCGCCAGTTCCGGCGTGGTGGTGATAAAGGCGTTCAGGCGCGGGTTCAGGTCCGCCACCGCCTTGTTATAGGCCGTGGTCAGCTCCACAGCCGAAATCTCTTTCGCCTTCAGCGCCTTGGCGGCACCGGCTACGCTTAAGTCAAAAATGCTCATTCCACCACTTTCGGCACGGCAAAGAAGTTTCCAATGCGGTCCGGCGCGTTGGCCAGGATTTTCTCCGCCATATCCCCGTCTGTGAGCTTGTCCTCACGTTGGCGCAGCGCCATTTGCGCGCCGCCGGAGAGGGGTTCCACGCCCTCCACGTTCACCTCGCCCAGTTGCTCCACATAGCCCAGAATCGCGTTCAGCTCGTTCTGGAGGGTGGAAACCTCCTCGTCATTCACCCGTATACGGGCCAATTTCGCAATCCGGCGTACCGTTGCGGCGTCCAGCGACATGCCTAATTCCCTTGGCTAAAAAATCCGGCCGGACCATACAGGCGGGCATGGCGCTCTACAACCTGCCCGAATTTTTAAGTGTACTGCCCCAGGGCGCGCGGCTTTTGGGGCTGGACCCCGGCTCCAAACGCATCGGCGTGGCGCTGTCGGACGTGAACCGGAGTGTGGCCAGCCCCTACGCCACCCTGGCGCGGACCAAGATGAAGCAGAACGCCGCCGAGCTGGCGGTGATTATCGCGCGCGAAGGGGTGGGTGGGCTGATCGTCGGCTTGCCGTTGGATGAGGGGCAGACGCTCGGGCCGCGTGCCCAGGCGGCGCGGGACTGGGCGCATGGCATAAGCCAGGCCTTGGGCTTGCCGATGGCGATGGTGGATGAAAGCTTTTCCACGGCTGAGACGCATGAGCGGCTGATAGAGGCCGGAATGAGCCGGGCGCGCCGCGCCGAGATTGTGGACAAGCTGGCGGCGGCGGAAATTCTGCAACGCGCGCTGGACGCGCTGCGGCGGCTTTAGGGCAAAAGTTTCCCATGCTACCATGTGGCAATGCTGAATCTTCATTGCCTCTGCGGCCAAATCCGCATCCAAACTTCAAAGCGGCCGGATTTCATCAACGAATGCAACTGCACATTATGCAGCAAAGCTGGTGCGCGCTGGGCCTATTTCCATCCCTCGGATGTCGTCATTGAAGGCACAACGAAAGGGTATCAGCGGGACGACAAGGAGAACCCGGCGGCGGAAATCCAGTTCTGCGCGAATTGCGGTTCAACGACGCATTTTGTTTTGACCGAGAGCGCGGTTGCGAAATTCGGAAACGTACAAATGGGCGTGAATATGCGTCTGGCGGATGAAACGGATCTGACCGGAATAGAATTACGCTTTCCTGACGGACGCGCCTGGCTGGGCAAGGGCGGTTTTGGCTATGCGCAGCCCGCGCAAATCATTGGCGGGCGAAATGCACAGGATCAGCCGGATTAAGCAAAAAAGCGCAAGAAACCGTTTTCAGGCGAAGACATAAAAAAGGCGGCGGGTGTCCCCCGCCGCCTGCTGCCTTCTGTTAAAAGCGCGCCATCAGATCGTGCCGAATTCTTTCGCGAGCAATTCATAAGAGCGGGTCCGCACTGCCGGATCGTATGCCGCCGTGGTGATGGCGATTTCGTCCAGCCGTAATTCCTCAGCCAATTTGCGCAACCGTTCGGCTACCTGCGGCGCCGCGCCGATAAAATTGCGCTGTTGAGAACGCTCGATCCGCTGTTTCTCATCCTCGGAAAAGTCAAATTCATCCGCTTCCTCGGGTGAGGGCAGGGGAATATAGGTTCCCCGGTTGCGCATGCCCGTGAAGGCGCCGCGAGACTTCGCCCAGTGCCGCGCTTCCTCCTCAGTCTCCGCCGCCAGGGCGAACACGGTCACGGCGGAGCGTGGTTTTACCTCGGCGGGCTGGGGCTGGCGGAACTGGGTTTGGTAGGCGTGCATGGCTTCGGCGGCTCCCGCGCCGTCTGAGAAGAAATAGGCGAAGGCATAGGGCAGGCCAAACCAGGCGGCGAGTTGCGCGCCATAATTAGAGCTGCCGAGAATCCAGATTTCTGGCGCATACGGGCCGCGCGGTTCGGCAATTATGGTGCGGAATGGGTGGTCCACCGGCAACGGCTCGCCCGCCACCCAGGCCATCAAATCCCGCACCTGGGTTGGGAATCGTTCCGCCGCCTCCCGCGCATTGGGGTTTAGCGCCAGCGCGGTACGCCCATCCGACCCCGGGGCGCGGCCGAGGCCAAGATCGATCCGCCCGGGTGCGATGGCCTCCAGCACCCGGAACTGTTCCGCCACTTTAAGTGCCGAATAATGCGGCAGCATGATGCCCGCCGCGCCCACGCGGATGCGGCTGGTACTGGCGGCGATGGCGGCGGCCAGCACCTCAGGCGCCGAACCCGCGACAGCACCGGAGCTATGATGCTCCGAAAGCCAGTAGCGGTGATAGCCAAACCCCTCGCAGGCTCTGGCGAGCGCGATGGATTCGCGGATGGAGACATCCGGCGTGGCGTTGGTACGGATGGGGGATTGGTCGAGCACGGAAAGTTTCATGGCGTTCATATGGGGTGCTTGCGCGGATTTCATGTTGGGAAGATGCTTCGGCGCATGAAGAAAATCGGTTTCCTGTCTTTCGGGCATTGGTCGCTCTCGCCGCAATCTGGTGCCCGTTCGGCGGCCGACGTGCTGCTGCAATCTATTGAGCTGGCGGAGGCGGTGGAGGCTTTGGGGGCGGATGGCGCGTATTTCCGGGTGCATCATTTCGCCCGGCAGCTTGCTTCGCCTTTTCCGCTACTTGCCGCTGTGGGGGCGCGGACCAAGCGTATTGAGATCGGCACCGGGGTGATCGATATGCGTTATGAAAACCCGCTTTACATGGCCGAGGATGCGGGAGCTGCGGATCTCATCTCCGGCGGGCGGTTGCAGCTTGGCATCAGCCGTGGCTCGCCGGAGCAGGTGATTGATGGCTGGCGGTATTTTGGATTCGAGCCCGGCGAGGGCGAAAGCGATGCAGACATGGGCCGCCGTCATGCGGAAGTGTTTTTGGGCGTATTGCGCGGGGAGGGCTTCGCCCAGCCCAACCCGCGCCCGATGTTTCCCAATCCTCCGGGGCTGTTGCGAGTGGAACCGCATTCAGCGGGGTTGCGGGAGCGCATCTGGTGGGGGGCGGGCTCTAACGCCACGGCGGTTTGGGCCGCCAAGCTGGGGCTAAACCTACAAAGCTCAACATTAAAGGATGACGAGACGGGCGAGGCATTTCATATTCAGCAGGCCAAGCAGATCCGCGCTTATCGGGATGCCTGGAAAGAAGCGGGGCATGAGCGCAGCCCGCGTGTCTCCGTCAGCCGCAGCATTTTTGCGCTGATGAATGACCAGGACTGGATGTATTTCGGCCGGTCCGGTAGGGAACAGGACAGCATCGGGTTCATCGACGAGAACACCCGCGCGATTTTTGGCCGCTCCTACGCTGCCGAGCCTGAGGCTCTGATCGAGCAGTTGCGTGAGGATGAGGCAATCGCCGAGGCGGATACGCTGCTGCTCACCGTGCCGAACCAGCTGGGCGTGGACTATAATGCCCATGTGATAGAGGCGATTCTGCAGCACATAGCCCCGGCAATGGGCTGGCGCTAGCTTATCCGAAAATTTTACCCCAGTTCCGCTTCAGCGCCGCGTCCACATCCGCCATGCCGGCCTGCACGCCCAGGGCCGCAAGACTGGTCACCCCATGCTCGGCTATGCCGCAAGGCACAATGCCAGTGAAATGGGAAAGGTCGGGGGCGACGTTCAGGGCCAGCCCGTGCCACGTTACCCAGCGTGAGACACGCACGCCAATGGCGCCAATCTTCTCCTCCCGCCCATCCGGCTGGGCGACCCAGATTCCCACGCGCCCTTCGCGGATTTCGCCCCGCACGCCGAATTCGTTCAGCGTCTCAATCGCCCAGCGCTCCAGCCCGGCCACATAGCAGCGTACATCCCGTGCCGGCACGCTGGCGTGGGGGCGGGTTAAGTCCAGCATTACATAAGCCACGCGCTGGCCAGGGCCATGATACGTCCATTGCCCGCCGCGCCCGGCCTTGAAGGTGGGAAAGCGCGTGGGGTCTTGCAAATCCTCCGCCCTGGCTGAGGTGCCCTCCGTATAAAGGGGCGGGTGCTGGACGAGCCAGACCAAATCCTCCGCCCGGCCTTCGCGGATGGCGGCGACGCGCTCTTGCATTCTGGCGATGGCGGTTTCGTAGGGGGTCAGGCCAGGTGAAACCTCCCAGTCCGTTTGATTTTCCATCATATATGCACCTGTTGCAGGCTCCGGGATCATAGTCTATAGGCTCCCGGCCTCGATGCGGTCGTGGCGGAATGGTAGACGCGCAAGCTTGAGGTGCTTGTGGGGGAAACCTCGTGGAAGTTCGAGTCTTCTCGACCGCACCAATTTATCTGTAGCCGCTGGCCTTCGGAAAACTCATGGCAGGGCAGGTTGCCTCCCCGCTTAGGTTGCGTCATGAATCGCCCAAGCCTTTTAATGGGAGGAAGTTGGGCATGGACGACGATCTACGCAAGGCGGCGCTAGAATATCACCGCTTCCCCCGGCCCGGAAAGCTCTCCATCGTCGCCACCAAGCGCATGGAAACGTCACGTGACCTCTCGCTTGCTTATTCCCCCGGCGTGGCCGCCGCGT
>JAKBCD010000019.1 GCA_021808205.1 Pseudomonadota bacterium
CGAGCGGCTGAAGGAAAGCGGCGCGAAAGTTTCCGACACGGATGGCGTGCGCGTGAACACAGAGGATGGCTGGTGGCTGCTGCGCGCCTCCAACACCCAGGCGGTACTGGTGGCAAGGGCTGAGGCCAGCTCAGAGGCCGGGTTGGGGCGGCTGAAATCCGCTCTGGCGGCGCAGCTCTCCGCCTCGGGTCTGGCGCCGGACTTTTCCGCGCCCTCAGCCGAGCATTAAGAGCTCAAAGCCGCGCCTCAAAAGGGGCGCGGTTTTCAGGCTGCCCGGGGCAACGAAAACCGCGGCAACTTCGCCTTCAGCTTGCCGATGCGCCCCACTCCGGCCAGCCGCCTGTCTAAAAACGCCAAGGTTTTTTCTGAATCCATGGAGCTGTCGCTCAGCCAGTAGAACAGCGTGGCACCCAGCACCGCCCCCAGAATGGCGCGCTTGCTGTACCAGGACATATCCGCGCTTACATCCCCCGCCGCGAACCACACCGCATCCGCCATGCGGGCGATGATCTTGGCCAAACGCGGCGCGTTGCCGGGCAGCACCAGCCAGGCCATGGCCCGGCGCACGGCCTCCTTTTCGCCGTTCATCAGCTCCAGCCGGGCCGCCACCGCCGCGCGCACCCGCTTGGTAAGGCTGGCATCGGCCATCTGGCCGCGCCGCGCGGCGATCATCCGCTCATCGCCGAGGGTGAAATAAGCCTCGATCATCTCTGGCCTGCCGCCGGGGAAGGCCAGGCCTGTTTCGTCCGGGTTTCGCCCCAGGCCAGAGAGCGCCATGCGCAGGGCTTGCACGCCCCAGCCGTCAAACGCGGCGTTCTGCGCCAGCGCGTCGATCAGCGCCGCCTGTTCCTCATCCATCATTAGAGTAACTCCTGGGGAAAACGGTCCAGTTCCTCATTGTAGCCGAAATGCCGGAAATCTTCCATCCGCATCGGGTAGAGCACGCCGTCCAGGTGGTCGGCCTCGTGCTGCGCCACCCGCGCGGCAAAACCGGAAAGCCGCTCATCGAACGCCTGGCCGCTCGCATCCAGCCCGGAAAGCCGGATCTCGCGCCAGCGCGGCACGGCGGCGCGCAGGCCGGGAATGGAAAGGCAGCCTTCCCAACCCAGCGCCATGCCCGCCTCTTCCACCGGCGTGACCACCGGGTTGATCACGGCGCGCAAGCCAACCGCGCCACCGCCATCAGCCCTGCCGGCGGGCACATGAAACACGAACAGCCGAAGCGGCACATGCACCTGGGGCGCTGCCAGCCCCACCCCGCCGGCATCCTCCATCGTCTCCGCCATGGCGCCAATCAGCGCCTGAATTTCGGGGTCGGTGGCATCCTCAATCTCCGCCGCGCGGGCGAGCAGCACTGGGTGGCCCATGCGGGCAATCTTCAGGATCGACATATTTGCATGATTGCCCCAGCAGAAATGATTTGGCGAGCGGGGGTTTTATGCTATAGGCCGCCCGCAGTTCGCGGACCGCGGCCCCCATTGGTCGTGCGCCGTGTTTGTCCGTTTTTATTTTTGTTTGGAGCACACAGCCCAGTGCAAGTTCTCGTTCGTGACAACAATGTCGACCAAGCGCTGAAGGCGCTCAAGAAGAAGCTGCAGCGCGAGGGCGTGTTCCGCGAGATGAAGCTCCGCCGCCATTACGAAAAGCCCTCCGAGCGCCGCGCCCGTGAAGCCGCCGAGGCTGTTCGCCGCGCCCGCAAGATGGAGCGCAAGCGGATCGAGCGCGAGGGTTTCTAAAACCGTCTCTCCCGCCTTCGGGCGGGGTGCAGCCAAATGCCCAGAATCAGCCGCAATGCCCAGGCATTCGCGGCTTTTCCTGTTTCAGCCCTTCTGGATCACCAGCACATGGGTGCCATCTGGCTGTTCCAGTAAATCCAGCAGCTCATGCCCCTGGTCCGCCGCGGCACGGGGCACATTGCGCAGCGGGTCCTCGCCCTTCAGCCTCACCAGCAGAATCTGCCCGGTTTCCATGACGTCCAGTGCAAGGCGGGTGCGCACATAAGTCATCGGGCAGGTTTCCGCCGTAATGTCGATGGCTTTGTCGTGTTTTGGCAGTGCGCTAACCGTCATATCTGTTCCTTTAAGGCTGGACCGAGCTTGAAGTTTGGGCCACAAGGCTCAACGATGAATATAAGCATCGAACGCCTGTGCATAGAGAACGGGCTGAAGATGACAGGTCCGCGCCGGGTGATTGCGCGGGTGTTGTCTGAGGCAACCGACCACCCGGATGTGGAAGAGCTGCACCGGCGGGCCAACCGTATCGACAACCGGATCTCTTTGGCCACCGTGTACCGCACCGTGCGGTTGCTGGAAGCCAAGGGCATTCTCTCCCGCCGGGATCTGGGCAGCCGCCGTGCGCGCTATGAGCCCAGCAGCGACGGCAACCATTTTCACCTTGTCGATAAAAACACGGGCAATGTTATCGAATTCGAGGCGCCCGCGGTTGAACAAACCCTGCGTGAAATCGCCCGCGCGCAAGGGCTGGAGATCGATGTGATCAAAATCGAGCTGTTCGGGCGCCCCGCCACATGAACCAGACTGTCGTTCCTGAGCTGCCGCGCTTCACCATCGGCAACGCCGCCCCTGGCTTCGCGGAGCTGCGCGCCGGCAATCTTGGTGTCCGGCTGGCCACCAATGCGGCGGAACTGAACGCCGCCCAGGCCCTGCGCTACCGTGTGTTTTACGAGGAAATGGGCGCCAAGGCCGATGCCGCTACCCTCGCCGCGCGGCTGGACCAGGATGAGTTCGACCCCATCGCCGACCATTTGCTGGTGGTGGACCACGGCCTGGGCGAAGGCGCTGAAAGCGTGGTGGGCACCTACCGGCTCATCCGGCAGGAAGCGGCGGAAGCCTTCGGGCGCTTTTATTCCGAGAGTGAGTACGACATCTCAGCCCTCAAGCGCTTTCCCGGCCGCAAGCTGGAGCTGGGGCGCAGCTGCACCGCGAGCGCCTACCGCAGCCGCATGGTGCTGCAACTGCTCTGGCGCGGCATCGCGGCCTATGTGTTCCATTACGGCATAGAGCTGATGTTCGGCTGCGCCTCGCTCAACGGCACCAACCCGGATGCGCTGGCGGAAGAGCTGACTTATCTGGCCGGGCACCACAGCGCCCCGGAAGCCATCCGCCCGAAAGCGCTGCCGGAACGCTATGTGCAGATGCACCGCCTGCCGCCCGAGTCGATCAACCCCAAACAGGCATTGATGCGCCTGCCGCCGCTGATTAAAGGCTATCTGAGGCTCGGCGGCTTTGTGGGCGACGGCGCGGTGATCGACAACCAGTTCAACACCACGGATATCGCCATCATCGTGCAGACCGACCTGGTGACCGAAAAATATTACCGCCATTACGAGCGGGACGCCCGCTAAGGCGCTAAACGGGAACCGGAGCCCCGGAAGACACCGGGACCAGAAGGGATTTGACTATGGCTGAAGATGATCTGAACACACCCGAATCGCTGCTGCCTTATGATGAATGGACGCAGGATGCGCTGCGCCAGGTGGTCGTCAGCGCGCTGCGCCATGTGGCCGCCGAGGGCCTGCCCGGCGGGCATCATTTCTACATCAGCTTCAAAACCGCCTACCCTGGGGTTGCCATTCCGGAGCGGCTGAAGGCCCAATATCCGGATGAAATGACCATTGTGCTGCAACACCAGTTTCATGGGCTGTCTGTTGAGAATGAAACGCTTTCCGTGGGACTCAGCTTCTCGGGCATTCCCACCACCCTCGTCATCCCGCTTGCCGCCGTCACCAGCTTCGCTGACCCGGAGGTGCGCTTTGGCCTGCAATTCCATGTGGATGTGCCAGAGCCCGTGAAAGTGGCCGACATTCCCGAGCCGCAAGGTGATGACGTGCCCGCCCGCGCCAGCGATGGCCCGGCCGATGTGGTGAGCCTGGACGCCTTCCGCCGCCGCCAGAAAGACTGAACCAGCATGACCGCCCCTTTGCAGCGCCGCCCCGGGTTCAGCTACTCGCCGATGTTTCCGCTGGGCGAAGACAACACGAAATACCGCAAGCTCGACATCGAGGGTATCTCCACCATCGAGGTTGAGGGCAAGACGGTGCTCAAGGTCACCGAGGGCGCGCTGTCTGAGCTGGCTTTTGCGGCATTTCACGATATCTCGCATCTGCTGCGCCCGGCGCATCTCGCCCAGCTTGCAGCTATTTTGCAAGACCCTGAGGCCAGCGAGAACGACCGTTACGTGGCCATGGAGTTTCTTAAAAACGCCGCCATCTCCGCCAGGGGCGTGCTGCCCATGTGCCAGGATACCGGCACCGCCCTGATCTTCGGCAAAAAGGGCCAGCGCGTATGGGTTGAGGGCAACGAGGAAGAAGCCTTCTCCTGGGGTGTCGCCCGCACCTATACCGAGACCAATCTGCGCTATTCGCAGATGGCGCCGCTGACGATGTTTGAGGAGAAAAACACCGGCGACAATCTGCCGGTGCAGTTCGACATCATGGCCGCCCCCGGCGATTACCACGCGGATGAGTTCAGCCTGCAGTTCATCGCCAAGGGCGGCGGCTCGGCCAACAAAACTTTTCTGTTTCAGGAAACCCGCGCGGTTTTAACGCCTGAGAAAATCTATGCCTTCATCGAGGCCAAGATCAAAACCCTCGGCACCTCCGCCTGCCCGCCTTATCATCTGGCCATCGTCATCGGCGGCACCTCGGCCGAGCTTTGCCTCAAAACCGTCAAGCTCGCCTCCACCAAATATTACGACAACCTGCCCGCCCAGGGCGATGCCACGGGCCACGCCTTCCGTGACATTGAGATGGAACAGAAGGTGCTGGAGATCAGCCGCAAGATCGGCATTGGCGCGCAGTTTGGCGGCAAGTATTTCTGTCACGATGTCCGCGTCATCCGCCTGCCCCGCCATGGCGCGTCCTTGCCCATCGGCATCGGCGTGTCCTGCTCGGCAGACCGGCAGATCAAGGCCAAGATCACGCCTGAAGGCGTGTACCTTGAACAGCTGGAAACCAACCCGGCCAAGTACCTGCCCGAGATCATGGATGAGCACCTCGGCGGCGAGGTTGTCGCCATCGACCTAAACCGTCCGATGCCGGAGATTCTGGCGGAGCTTTCCAAGCACCCTGTGAAAACCCGCATGGCGCTCACCGGCACCATCGTGGTGGCAAGGGACATTGCACACGCCAAGCTGCAAGAGCGGCTCGATGCTGGGCAGGGTATGCCGGACTATATGAAGAACCACCCGGTTTATTATGCCGGCCCCGCCAAAACGCCGGACGGCATGGCCACCGGCAGCTTCGGCCCCACCACCGCCGGGCGCATGGATTCCTATGTGGATGCGTTCCAGGCCGCCGGCGGCTCCCTGGTGATGCTGGCCAAGGGCAATCGCTCGGCGGCGGTAACGCAGGCCTGCAAAAAGCATGGCGGCTTCTACCTTGGTTCCATCGGCGGCCCGGCCGCGGTGCTGGCACAAAACAACATCACCAAGGTAGAGGTTTTGGAATATCCGGAGCTTGGCATGGAAGCGGTATGGAAGATCGAGGTGAAGGATTTCCCGGCCTTCATCGTGGTGGACGACAAGGGCAACGACTTCTTTGCGGACCTCGCCTGAACAATGAAATTCACTGTCGATCGGATCGATCATGTGGTGATGATCTGCCGGGACCTCAGCGTCACGGCAGGCTGGTATCAGCGCGTGCTGGGCATGGAGCGCGAGGAATATGGCGGCAAGAACCGCACCGCGCTGCGCTTTGGCGCGCAGAAGATCAATCTGCACGAGGCCGGGCACGAGGTGGTTCCGCACGCGCAAACCACTCAGCCCGGCACGCTGGACCTCTGCTTTGTGGTGGCCGTGAGGCCGGAGGATGTGGTGGCCCAGCTTCATGCCTGTGGTGTGGCTATCGAGCGCGGGCCGGTTACCCGCATCGGCGCGCTGGGGGACATCATGTCCGTCTATTGCCGCGACCCGGACGGGAACCTCATCGAGCTGGCATCCTATCTGGGGGCCTGATGCAGCTTTCAGAGTTCGGGTATGAGTTGCCGCCGGAGCGGATCGCCACCACCCCGGCCCGCCCGCGTGACTCCGCCCGGCTGCTGCATGTAGGCGCTGGTTTAAGCGACCACATAGTACGGGATTTGCCCGCCCTGCTGCGGCCGGACGATTTGCTGGTGGTGAACGACACCAAGGTGATCCCGGCCCAGCTCACCGCCAAACGCGGGGAGGCCACAATCGGCATCACGCTGGACCGGCGGCTGGATGACGGCACCTGGCATGTGCTGCTGCGTAATGCCAAGCGTGCGAAGCAGGGCGATACTTTGGTGATCGACCCTGAATTCTCCGCCGAGGTGGTGGAGATGGAAGCGGGTGGCGCCGCCATTCTGCGCTTCACGGCGGATGATTTCCACGCCGCGCTGGAGCGTTCCGGCGCGCTGGCGCTGCCACCCTACATCGCCCGGCCGGAGGGCATCACTGAGCAGGACAAGGCTGATTACCAGACCCTTTTCGCGGCGCACGAAGGTGCTGTCGCCGCGCCCACGGCGGGGCTGCATTTCACCCCGGCGTTGCTGGAGGCATTACAGGCACACGGCGTTGAGATGACGAAGATCACGCTGCATGTGGGTGCGGGCACCTTCCTGCCCGTGCGGGTGGGGAACATTAAAGAGCATAAGATGCATGCCGAGCGGGGCTATATCACGCAAGCCACCGCCCAGCGCATCAACGCCGCCAAGGCGGCGGGGCGGCGGATCATCCCCATCGGCACCACGGCGCTGCGCCTGCTAGAATCCGCCGCCACCGATGAGGGCGTGCTAAAACCCTTTGATTCCGAGACCGAGATTTTCATCTATCCCGGCTACCGCTTCAAAATCGCGGATGCGCTGTTCACCAATTTCCACCTGCCGCATTCCACCCTGCTGATGCTGGTGAGCGCCTTCGCGGGCACGGATCGGATCAAGTCGGCCTATGCGCACGCCATCGCGAACGGGTACAGGTTCTATTCCTACGGCGATGCGTGTTTGCTGGAACGCGCATGAGGCAGAATTGGAGCCAGATCTTCCTGCTGGCCGCCGGATTTCTTGCTTTTAAACTATCGCTCTATGCCCTCTTCGCCCGGCAGATTGCGCATCTGCCCAGCGCCTTATGTCTGCACGACTGCTATTGGTATATAAATATCGCAACCTCTGGTTACGAACGCCAGTCTGCCATCTCGGGCCTGCAAACAGGGCCAGCGAACTGGGCCTTTTTGCCACTCTACCCGCTATTGACGCGCGCCTTGGCTTGGACCTGACCAAGTCCGCTTCTAGCGAGCTTTATCCTGTCCAATCTGAGCTTTCTGGGGTTCATGCTGCTGGGCTACCGATATTTGAACTCATCCAAGCCAAGCCGGAACCAATCCGCTTCTTCGCCTTTCTGATCAGCTATCCTTTCGGAATCTATTTCTCTTTCACATACACAGAGAGCCTCTACGCTCTGCTGACGATGGGGACGTTTGCCGCCCTGGCGCAGCAACACCCCGTCAGAGGCGCAATTTTCTCCGCCTTGCTGGCGGCCACCCGGGTAACAGGGATTTTCATGGTTCCAATCGTGGCGGCAAAACTGCTAACCCCAGCGTGGGAATATCTACGCCAGGGAGACATGCGCCCCGCTTTAAAAAATGCTTTGACCGCCTTGCCCGTTTTGTTCATCGCGCCGCTCGGTTTGGCGGCATTTATGGCATTTCTCTACGTCCATACCGGCGATGCCCTCGCCTTTCTACATATCGAGACTGCCTGGAACCGCACCCCAGGTGATCCATTTGTGCCGCTTGCCGCCGGGCTTTTCGGCGCCTTCCAGCCATCTCTTGCGGCCACGGTAAAATATGACAGCCTGTTTCTCTCAGTCTGCGGCATTGCCGGGCTTGCCATGGCCGGTTGGCTTTTGAAGCAGCGCCGATTCGGCGAGAGCTGGTTCCTCGGTGCCACGGTGCTGGCGGCAGCCTCCACCGGTTTGGTCTCGCTTGAACGTTATGTTCTGGCCAACCCGGTGTTTATGATATTTCTATTTCTACTGCTGTCTACAGGCACAAGGAAGCGGTTTCTGCCGTACTTCATACTCCTTGGCGCGGCAGTGCAGGCTTATGCCTTGCATCTTTGGTTGGAAGGCAGCCCACTGCTGATCTGACCTTATCCACGAAACGGCAAAGTGCCTCTCAAGCTGGCACTTCCCCGGCATTCCCGCTAATCCCCTCCCATGACCACCCCAGACTTCTCCTTCACCCTGGCGGGCCAGGATGGCCAGGCCCGTGCTGGCACGCTGGCCACCGCCCATGGCGAGGTGCCGACCCCCACCTTCATGGCCGTCGGCACCGCCGGCACGGTGAAGGCGATGACGGCGGATGCCGTGCGCGCCACGGGGGCGAAGATCGTGCTCGGCAATACCTACCACCTCATGCTCCGCCCCAGTGCCGAGCGCGTCGCCCGCCTCGGCGGGTTGCATAAAATGATGGACTGGCCAGGCCCTATCCTCACGGATTCCGGCGGCTTCCAGATCATGTCGCTCGCCAAGCTTCGCAAGCTGGAGGAAAAGGGCGTCACCTTCCGCTCGCATATCGACGGCGCGGCCCATGAGCTGACCCCTGAGCGCTCCACGGAAATCCAGCATCTGCTGGATGCCACCATCACCATGCAGCTCGATGAATGCACCAAATTCCCCGCCACGCACCATGAGGCGAAGGAGAGCATGGCGCTTTCCATCCGCTGGGCGAAACGCTCGCGTGATGCCTTCGTCAGGCGCCCCGGCTATGGGCAGTTCGGCATCATGCAGGGCAATGTCTACGAGGATCTGCGCCGCGAATCCGCCGCCGCCCTGGTGGACATGGATTACGAAGGCTACGCCATTGGCGGGCTGGCCGTGGGCGAGGGCCAGGCGGTGATGTTTTCCGTGCTGGATTATGCCACGGATTTCCTGCCCGCCACCAAGCCGCGCTACCTCATGGGTGTGGGCACGCCGGACGATCTTCTTGGCGCCGTGGCGCGCGGGGTGGATATGTTTGACTGCGTGATGCCCACCCGCGCCGGGCGCACCGCGCGGGCCTTCACCTCCAACGGCATCTTCAACATGCGTAATGCGCGGTTTATCGATGATGGCCGCACGCTGGACGAAACCTGCCCCTGCCTCTGCTGCACGCGGCATACGCGGGCCTATCTGCACCATCTCTTTCGGGCGGAGGAAATGCTGGGGCCGATGCTGCTCACCATCCACAACCTCACTTATTACCAGAGCTTGATGCAGGGTGCGCGGGCCGCCATTATAAACAAAGACTACGACGCCTATTGCGCCGAAACGCGCGGCAACTGGCAGCGAGGACCAGATTCATGACAGACGACCGTTACGCCGGGCTGCAACAGCTTGGCGCCAAAACCGAGCAGCCCCGCAGCCCCGAAGAGGCCGTGCTGGAGCGCGTGCCCGCCAAAACCGGCGGCAAGAACGCTGTTGTGCGCTTCGTCTGTCCGGAATTCACCTCCCTCTGCCCACTAACCGGCCAGCCGGATTTCGCACATATCGTCATCGACTATATCCCCGGCGACTGGCTTGTGGAGAGCAAGAGCCTGAAACTCTTTTTCCATTCCTTCCGTAACCATGGCGGGTTTCATGAAGCCTGCACCTTGATGATCGCGGACCGGTTGATCGAATTGCTGTCCCCCAAATGGCTGCGCATCGGCGCGTACTGGTATCCACGCGGTGGCATTCCCATCGACGTGTTCTGGCAAACCGGCAAACCACCCGAGGATGCCTGGATACCCGACCAGGGCGTACCCCCTTACCGTGGCCGCGGCTGATTTAAAAGCAGTAATCGCCACCAAGGCGGCGGAGCTTGGCTTCGCCGCAACCGGCTTCACCCGGGCCGCGCTGCCGCCGGAAAAACTGGCTTATCTGCAGGAGTTTTTGCAAACCGGCCAGCACGGTACCATGGGCTGGATGGAACAGCGCGTGGCGCAACGCGCCCATCCGCAAGCCTTGTGGCCGGAAGCATTAACCGTCATCTCGCTCGGCTTTTCCTACGCACCGGAGGGCGATGCGCTGGAAAACCTCGCCCGGAAAGACGTAGGAAACATCTCCGTCTATGCCCGCAACCGCGATTATCATGATATCATCAAGGGAAAGCTCAAACACCTCGCGCAATTCATCGCCACGCGTGGCGAGGGCGTGAAAGTGTTTGTGGACACAGCGCCGGTTATGGAAAAGCCGCTGGCGGAACAGGCGGGGTTAGGCTGGCAGGGCAAGCACACCAACCTTGTTTCCCGTTCCCATGGTTCCTGGCTGTTCCTGGGGGAAATCTATACCACCCTGGCGCTGGAACCAGACGCACCCGCCCGCGACCATTGCGGAAGTTGTACCGCCTGCCAAACCGCCTGCCCCACCAATGCGTTTCCAGCACCTTACAAACTCGATGCGCGGCGCTGCATCTCTTACCTCACCATCGAACATGCAGGCCCGATCCCGGAGGAATTCCGCGCTGCCATCGGCAACCGCATCTATGGCTGCGATGACTGCCTGGCCGTCTGCCCGTGGAACAAATTCGCCGTTGCCGGGCGGGAGGCAAAACTCGCGGCACGGGAGGATCTTTCTGCTCCGCCACTGGCCGAACTCGCCATGCTGGATGATGCAGGCTTCCGCACCAAATTCTCTGGCTCTCCGATCAAACGCATCGGCCGCAACCGCTTCGCCCGCAACGTCGCCATCGCCATCGGCAACAGCGCCAACCCCGCTCTGGTCCCCGCCGCGCAACAACTGGCCACAGACACCAACCCCGTGGTGGCGGAGGCTGGAAAGTGGGCGGTGGAGAGGCTGGGCGGTTAGTTTCGACCCGTCCAAGGAGATTTTAGAACTTTGGGCATATCCAGAAAGTAATCAGTTCGACACCGCAAGTAAAACGCCAAAGGGAAAATTTTACTCAAGAAGGTCGCAGTAGTGCTTATACCCTCTCTTTCAAAATCCGCTCTTTAAGATAGGAGGAGGAGCTATTGAATAATAATTGCCATACTTCCTCCCTTCTAGATTTGGCTATTTCAGCGACAACAATCTTGTCAGGAGTTGTTTTTGTGTCCAGGTGATGCAGAGCGACATCTTGGGGCAGAAGAAATATCCATACGGGTGCTTCCCAGTACCAAGCCTTTCGGAAAAAAAAGGCCCCGATTTTATCAATACGGTATTCGTCTTTAGTATCCAGGACAAAATA
>JAKBCD010000020.1 GCA_021808205.1 Pseudomonadota bacterium
GTGTACTAGCGGCGCAGGATCTGCGCCCGGCGGAGGCCGCTCTCATCCAACCCACCCGCTTTGCTGGCATCGTCACCGCCGAAGGCAGCCTGGATGGACACACGGCGGTGATGCTGCGCGCTTTGGGAATTCCCGCCGTTCTGGGTGCCACGGGTTTGTTAGATAAAGCGATAGATGGCTGCTTGGTTATCATAGATGGTGATAACGGCGAGATCATCCTCAACCCCACCAACGTCAGCCTGAACGCGGCGCGCAAAAAACTCTCTGCCCAAACCCGCGCGCGGCGCGCCCTCAGCAGGCTGCAGCATCTCCCGGCGCAAACGCGCTGCGGCGCCCAGGTGGAGCTACAGGCCAATCTGGAACTGCCCTTCGAGCTGAAAATGATCGCTGAATCCGGCGCGCGCGGCATCGGGTTGCTGCGCTCGGAGTTCATGTTCATGAACCGCGAAACCCCGCCGGATGAGGAAACCCAGACCCGCATCTATCATGCCATCGTCGAGGCGATGGATGGCGACCCGGTCACCATCCGGCTGCTGGATTGGGGGTCCGACAAGGATGTGGAGGCGCTGTCGCGCTTCCTGCCCGAAGCCTCGGAGCCTAACCCGGCCCTTGGCCTGCGCGGCATAAGGCTTCTGCTACGCCATCGAAAACTGCTGGAAACCCAGCTTGCCGCCATCATGCGCGCCGCCGCCGCCGGGCCAGTGCGCATCATGATGCCGATGGTTTCCGTGGCCAAGGAAATCATTGAAACGCGGGAGGCGATGCGCCGCGTCTGGCGCCGGCTCAAGCGCCGCCGCAACCTGAAACTACCCGAGAAACTCCCCCCGCTCGGCATCATGGTGGAAACCCCCGCCGCCGCCCTGGCCGCGCCACTTCTGGCCCGGCATGCGGAATTCTTTGCCATCGGCACCAACGACCTCACCATGTACACGCTGGCGGCTGACCGCGCCTTGCCC
This sequence comes from Pseudomonadota bacterium, assembly GCA_021808205.1. The sequence goes on from JAKBCD010000020.1 coordinate 957, forward strand.
GCTGACATGAAGCTCTACGACCCGCTGGAACCCGCCGTGCTGCGGCTCATCCACCTCACTACCAATTTTGCGGCGGCGTCTGGCGTCCCTGTTTCCATCTGCGGGGAGCTGGCGAGCCGCCCGGCCGTGGTGCCGCTACTGCTGGGCCTGGGCATTCGGCAGCTCTCCATGCACGGCAACGCGGTGCCACGCGTGAAGCAGATCATCCGTGCCAGTACCCTGCAGGCTTGCGAGCATCTGGCCAACCAGGCCCTGGCAGCGCCCGACGCCGATGCAGTGCGCGAAATCCTCAGCGGCTTGCAAAGCCCCGGCCCCTCCGTAAATTAATTCCATGTCCGGTTTCCTGCCCCGGGTGAAGGCCGTGCTCGGCCCCACCAATACCGGCAAGACGCATCTGGCGATGGAGCGTCTGCTCTCCCACGCCTCCGGCATCATCGGCTTTCCGCTGCGCCTGCTTGCGCGCGAGAATTACGACCGCATGGTGAAAGCCAAGGGCATCAAATCCGTAGCTCTCATCACCGGCGAGGAAAAAATCCTGCCCCCCGGTGCCCGTTGGTTCTCGTGCACGGTGGAGGCCATGCCGCTGGACCGCAAGGTGGAATTCCTGGCGGTCGATGAAATCCAGCTCTGCGCCGACCCGGATCGCGGCCATGTGTTCACAGACCGCCTGCTCAACGCCCGCGGTCTCGTGGAAACCATGTTTCTGGGTGCCGATACCATCGGACCGTTAATGCGCCGTCTGGTGCCTGGCGTGGAAATCGAAACCCGTCCGCGCCTCTCGCAGCTTAGTTTCGCGGGTCCGGCCAAGCTCGGCCGCCTGCCGCCGCGCTCGGCCATCGTCGCCTTCTCCGCCGCCGATGTGTACGCTATCGCCGAAGCCGTGCGCCGCCGGCGGGGCGGCTGCGCGGTCGTCATGGGGCGCCTCTCGCCCCGCACCCGCAACGCCCAGGTGGCCCTGTATCAGGACAAAGAGGTGGATTTCCTGGTCGCGACGGACGCCATCGGCATGGGGCTGAACATGGATGTCAACCACGTCGCCTTCGCCGGCCTGCGCAAATTCGATGGCCGCCAGCCTCGCCTGCTCACCCCGCCTGAGGTGGCGCAAATCGCCGGGCGCGCCGGGCGCGGCATGCGCGATGGCAGCTTCGGCACCACGGCGGATTGCCCAGCCCTGGACGAGGACATGGCCGACAAGGTCGAGTCCCACGAATTCGAACCCCTGGAGCAAATTTTCTGGCGCAATGCGGATCTGGATTTCGCCTCCGTGCCCGCCTTGCTCGCCAGCCTCACCACCGCCTCCAACCGCCCTGGCCTCGTGCGCGGCAACGAGGCCACGGACGTGCAGACGCTGGATGCCCTCTCCCGCGACAAAGACCTCGCCAGCCGCGCACAAGGCCGTACCGCCACGCGCCTGCTCTGGGAATCCTGCCAGATTCCGGATTTTCGCAAACTCGCCACCGACGCGCATGTGAAACTGGTGGCTAAAGTGTTCACCCATCTCCTGGCCAAGGAAAAACTCCCCGTCGATTGGGTCGCCCAGGAGATCGAAAACCTCGACCGACTGGAAGGCGATATCGATACTTTGATGCAGAGGCTGACGGACGTGCGCGTTTGGGCCTATATAACGGCGCGGGCGGATTGGATGACCGATGCCGACACCTGGGCCATGCGCGCCAGGGCGGTTGAGGACAGGCTCTCCGATACGCTGCATGTGAAATTGATGGCGCGGTTTGTTGATAAGAGGGCGGCACATTTGACGAGACGTTTGGAAGAGACTGAGGCCGAAGACCTGCAGGCTATCGTGGCACCGGACGGGCTGGTAAGCGTGGAAGGCCATGATGTCGGCCGGATCGAGGGGTTTCAGTTCCACCCGGACCCCACCACCCAGGGGCCGGAGAAGAAAATCCTGCTCCGCGCCGCCCGCCGCGCGCTCAGCGTGGAAATGCCACGCCGCATCCTCGCCGCTGAAACTGCGTCTGATGACGCCATCACACTGTCTGACGACCGGCATTTCATCTGGGAAGGCGTGAAGATCGCCCGGCTGAAAAAGACCGACATCTTCCTCAAACCCGGAATCGAGGTGCTGCATTCGGAGTTCCTGGATGGTCTGGCCCGCGAGCGCATCCGCGCCCGCCTCGCCGCTTGGCTCGCCACCGAAACTGAAAAACGCCTGGGCGCGTTGCTGAAAGCCATGGAAAATCCGCCAGCGCCCTTGCGCGGCATTGTCCACCGCTTGTCGGAATCCGGCGGCGTGTTACCGCCCGAGCCCTTCACGCCGGAGCTGCGGCAGGAGGCAAAAAAATTCGGCATCGATATGGGGCGCTTTGCCATGTATCTCCCCGCCGCGTTAAAGCCCGGTGCCGCCCGGCTGCGCGCGCTATTCTGGGGCGTGTGGTACGACCGCAACCCACCGGAGTTGCCCGCCCCTGGCCTCGTCTGCGCACCCATGCCCGCTAATTGGGGGCAGGATTTTGCGCTCGCCATGGGCTGGGTGCAAGTGAACGACATCATGATTCGGCTGGACGTGGTGGAACGCGTCACGCGCGAGCTGCATTACCTCATGCGCAAGCACCAGATTATGCTGCCCGCCAACCTTGGCAGCCGCATGGGGTTGAAGCCGGAGCAACTGGCCCCCACGCTGAACGTGCTGGGCTTCCGCCTGTTTCCAGCGCAAGAGCTGGGGGATAAATATTTCGGCCCGCCGGCGCCTGCCATGTTGGGTCGGCGCAAGCAGGAGCATCACCAACAACACCAGCGCCATCCGCAGCCACACATGCCGGCCGCACACGCCGTCGCCCGCAAGCCAGAACCAGAGCCGGTGGTGGTGGATGCCGACAACCCCTTCGCGGCCCTGGCGGCACTGAAAATGGCGCGGCGTTGATTTGAACGAGCCAGGAGCCGACACCCTCCGGCTGGACAAATTCCTGGTCTTCGCCCGCTTCTGCAAAACCCGTTCCGTGGCCGAGGCCCTGGTGGAAAAAGGTGCTGTCCGCATCAACCGTCACCCCACCGACAAACCCCACGCCAAACTCCGCCCCGGCGATGTGTTGACCCTAGCGCTGCCGCAGGGGGTAAAGGTGGTGGAAATCCTGCACCTGCCCGCCCGGCGCGGCTCCGCCACGGCGGCGCAGGAATTATACCGGGAAATTCAATAAACTGCCCTGCCCAACGCCTTACCGAATCATCGTGGCCATGCAACAATCTGCGTATAATCCAAAACAGGTGCAGCATGGTTCGCTTGGGTTTTGTTGCCTCGATACTCACCGCGTCGCTGTTCGGACAGATCGCATCTGCACAAGTTGTTGACGGTGGGTGGGAACCTCCTCACGACCCAACAGAATACGGCGCGGGATATAAAATTGTACTCCAATCTCAGGAGCACACGCCCAACAACCTAGACATATTTTATCCCATTATAGCATCACCCCTCAGCGCTGACGCGAAAGTTTACAATTCGGCCATAGCCGAAATCGTTCAACGCTGGGAGAACGACATTGGCTTTTCAAAAGGTAAAACGGGGGCATATGGCCCAAATACAGTCTATTCGATCGACTGCGAACCGGGCGGCGGCAACGGAGACAGGGACAGTTCCACGCCTCCATTGCAAATGCTGCCCGACGTCATTTCCATGACATGTATGGGGGGTTCAAATCCATCCGATGGTGCCGGTGCGTTCAACGGCAGCGAATGGGGGTATAACTGGCTTCTAACTCAGCATCGCCCCGTGAATGCCCTTGATATATTCTCTCGCAATTCCGGGTGGTTAAAAGCTCTGAATGCCCTTGCCCATGCGGATGTCAGTCCGGACCTCGTCTCAAAACCAAATTTCGCCGACAGCCACCGCTGGGTGCTAACCAAAAATGGGCTGGGTTTTGCCTTCATGTTGGGTGAGGTTGCCGGTTACACAGATGGCGGCTCGGGTGCTTTCCTCCTCATCCCCTGGTCCAAGCTCCGCCCCTACCTCAACCCGCATGGTATCGTCCCCCGGGCGGACTGGAACGCCACACTTCCAGCCGGGAATTAGCAGCCCCCTTGCCGCCGAACCTTGACCAAAATCCTCTCCCGCGCGCATAGGGAGAGCAAATTTACGTGCGTTTTTTCAGGAGTGCCGAATGACCTACGTGGTCACCGAGAACTGCATCAAGTGCAAATTCATGGATTGTGTGGAAGTCTGCCCGGTCGATTGCTTCTATGTCGGTGAGAATTTCCTGGTGATCAGCCCGGATGAATGCATCGATTGCGGCGTTTGCGAGCCGGAATGCCCGGCCGAGGCCATTGTGCCCGACAGCGACGACCGCGCCGCCCATTGGCTGGAGCGAAACCGCGACCTCTCCAAATCCTGGCCGAACATCACCCGCAAGGGCACCCCGCCCGCCGATGCCGAAGAGTGGAAAGACAAACCCGGCAAGGAAGCCATGCTCTCTCTAGAGCCCGGCAAACCGTAAACCGGCGATGCGGGCTGCACGCGTGACGAGCGGCCAAAAATCTGATATAATTTCCCAAGTCAGCCGGGGCGGGTTACCGCGCCCGGCCGTTTATTGTTAAGGCGGCGCCCCGCGCGCCGTGCCAGCGGAGTGGTAATGACGGAAAAACAGAAAACCGGTGCTTCCAAGAAGGCCGTGAAACCCGAACAGCTAGACGCTGCGCCGAAGGCAACCACAGCACCAAAGGCAACCACAGCGCCAAAGGCAACCACAGCGCCAAAGGCAACTCCAGCACCAAAGGCAACCCCCGCCGAGCCGCAGAAAGAGACCCCTAAAGAAGCACCGCCAGCGCCCGCCCCGGCGGCCCCGTCCCCGGTGATGCATGGCGGCATTCCCGCCGGACCCATCCGCCCACTGGCGCCGCCGCGTGCCCCCGCCAAGGCGGAAATCTTCAAAGAGGGCGACTATGTGGTGTACCCCACCCATGGCGTCGGCAAGGTCGACAAGATCGCAGTGGAAGAGATTGCCGGCCATAAGCTGGAACTCATCTGCATCACCTTCGATGAAAACCGCATGACCCTGCGCGTGCCGACCACCAAGGCGCGCACCGCCGGTTTGCGTAAGCTCACCTCCAAAAAGAGCTTCGATGAGGTGCTGGCCGTGCTCAAAGGCCGGGCGCGCATCAAGCGCACCATGTGGTCCCGCCGCGCCCAAGAATACGAGGCCAAGATCAATTCCGGCGACCCCTCAGCCATCGCGGAAGTTGTGCGCGACCTGCACCGCAATGCCGGGCAGCCAGACCAGAGCTTCTCCGAACGGCAGATTTACGAATCGGCCCTGGACCGTCTGGCGGCTGAATACGCCGCACTGGAACAGGTGGACAAACCCACCGCCATCGAGAAGCTGCTGGGGCATCTGAAGTCTGAATAAAAAAGAGGGCCGCAAGGCCCTTTTTTACGGGCCTCCCGCGCCGGTTCAGGAAGGCGCGTCGAACCGCTCCGCCAGCGGGTCGAACAGCAAGCCATCGCCAAGACCTGGCAGCCGCAGCAGCCTGTGCGGCTTCAGATGCGACCAGCTGACGGTCTCTTCGTTATTATTAATCCAGCCCTTTGTCGTTTTAACCCGGCCTGTGAGGTAATCGGCGCTGACGCCGTCCATCTCGCCGGAATTACGGCTGACTGTCGTGCTGTCATACCCCACCAGCACAACCTGCCCATGCCGATATCTGAAGGTGAAGGTCACATCTTCCGTCTGCCAGGAGCCTGCGTCATAAAAGCTGCTCACATCGATCTGGAATGCGCCGTTTTTAAACAGCACCCCGCCATTGGCGTCGAACGGATCCTCCATGTCGGGGTCTGTGTGCCGGGTAATAAGATCATGATTGGCGGCAATCAGCCGGTACCCATCCTTACCACCCAGAGCCACAAGCAGGATGCGCGGATTGCTATCGAGTGGGTCATCGCCAAACCCGTCAGGGTTAGGAATGATGTTTTTCGGTGACTGATCGCGCAGAACCAACATCAAATCCGGCACACCATCGCCGTTTAAATCCCCCCTCGCCTGTGCCTCAAGCGCCCATCCTTTAGGAACAAAACCTGTGACGGAAGCCGCGTGCACGGGCAAATATGGCCAGACCGGAGGCGGAATGGTCAGCTCCTGCGCCGCGGCACAACCTGCTAAAGCCAGGTAAACCGCCAATGCGGCGCAGAAATTTTTGGGAATCACGCCGCCGTGCCGCCGATGGTGAGGCCGGAGAGCTTCAACGTCGGCTGACCCACCCCCACGGGCACGCCCTGGCCGTTTTTACCGCAGGTGCCAATGCCAGGGTCCAGCGCCGGGTCGTTGCCGATCATCTCCACCTTGGTCAGCGCATCCGGCCCGTTGCCAATCAGCGTGGCGCCCTTCACCGGGGTCGTCACCTTGCCGTCCTCGATCAGATAGGCTTCGGAAGCGGAAAACACGAATTTGCCGGAGGTGATATCCACCTGCCCGCCGCCGAAATTCACCGCATATAAGCCGCGCTTCACGGAGCGGATCATATCTTCCTTATTATCCTGCCCGCCCAGCATAATGGTGTTGGTCATGCGCGGCATGGGGGCATGGGCGTAGCTCTGGCGGCGGCCATTGCCGGTGGCGCGCATGTTCATCAGCCTGGCATTCTGCCGGTCCTGGATGAAGCCGGTGAGAATCCCATCCTCGATCAGCACGGTGCGGCTGGTCGGCGTGCCTTCATCGTCGATGGTCAGCGAGCCGCGGCGGTTGGGGATGGTGCCGTCATCCACCACCGTCACGCCCTTGGAGGCAATGCGGCTGCCCAGCAGCCCGGCGAAGGCGGAAGTCTGCTTGCGGTTGAAATCCCCCTCCAGCCCGTGCCCGATGGCTTCGTGCAGCAGAATGCCCGGCCAACCCGGCCCCAGCACCACCGGCATCTCACCGGCCGGGGCCGCCACCGCGCGCAAATTCACCTCAGCCTGGCGGATCGCCTCACGCACCGCGTTCTGCCAGAAATTCGGGTCCACATAGGCGCCATAGCCCGAGCGCCCGCCCGCGCCATGGCTGCCGGATTCGCGCTTGCCGTTTTCCTCCAGCACCACGGAAACATTAATCCGCACCAGCGGGCGGATATCCGCCACACGCGCTCCACCGGCGCGAATAATCTCGATCACCTGCCACTCACCCGCGATGCTGGCCATCACCTGCACCACGCGCTTATCCGCCGCGCGGGCGAAATCGTCGATCTGTTTGAGCAGCGCCGCGCGGTCCGCGAACGGCGCCTCGCCCAGCGGGTTCACGCCCTCATAAAGCGGCGCGCTGGCCGGGGCGGGGTCGCCCGATGTCACGCTATGCTCCATAGCCTTGGCGGCGCGGATCGTCTCCGCCGCGCGGCCCAATGCGGCGGCTGAAATATCCCCGGCATGGGCGAAATACGCCGCCTCGCCCAGCACCGCGCGCAGGCCGAAGCCCCTTCGCGTGTCAAAACTGGCGGCGCGGATGCGGCCATCGTCCAGCGAGATGGATTCCGATTCCCGGTATTCCAGAAACAGCTCGCCGTCATCCGCCCCGTCGAGCGCGGTGGCGATGTGCCTGCCAGCGTCCGTCAGATCCAGCCCTTGCGGGCCGTGGAAGAATTCGTCCGCCTTGGTCAGCGCGTCACTCATCTCTCAAACTCCTATTCCGCCGCCGCCAGCGCCCCAACGGGGGCGGCCACCGCGCCGCGCAACCCATGGTGGGCACCAATGGCAGCGGCAAACAGCAGCACGGCATTCAGCTCATGCACAAAGCCGAGCTCATTGTTTCCCAGCACGAGTGTCGCCATGCCGAGCACATATTGCAACGCCACCAGCCCGCCCAACAGTAGAAATAAATCCCGCGTGGCGGGCGGCAGCTTCATCCGCAGGCCCATCACGGCGGTGGTCAACGCCGTTAACGCGGTGATGGTCGCCAGCAGGCGGTGGCAGAACTGCACCGTACCCTTGTTGGTGATGAAATTCATCCAAACCGGGTTTTGACCGAACATGTCTGGCGGCAGCCAGGAGCCATCCATGGTCGGGAAGGTGTTGAACACTTTCAGCGCGCCGGAGGTAGCGACCAGCGCGCCAAACCCCATGGTCAGCCAGACCAACCCCATTGTGGCGGTGGTAAAGCCGCGCAGTGTAGCAGCACCCTCAATCCGCACCGGCTCTGGGTTGCGCAGGCTCAGGCCGGTCCAAAGCAATGCCGCGAAAATCAACATGGCGGAGAGCAGATGCGGCGCCGCCCATTCCGGCGGCGGGGAAAGCACACCGGGATACATGCCCGTCTGCACCATGTACCAGCCATAAGCCGCCTGCCCGGCGCCAAGCAGGAAGATGAAGCCGAGCCACAAAGCCAATCTGCGCTGGATGCGGCCTTTCAGCAGAAACACCACGAAGGGAACAAGGAACACGCAGGCCATCAGCCTGCCCCAGCAACGGTCCAAAAACATTGGCCAGAACAAGGCTTTATACTGCGCGATGCCGATCGGATGGGCCTGATATTGCGCCGTGTGCTGGAACAAGCCGTAAAGCTGGTTCCAGTCCGCCGTGCTCATGGGCGGGATAAAGCCGGTGAACGGCCGCCAGACCTGGATGGAAAAGCTGGCGCCGATGGTCCGCGCATGGCCGCCCCCCACCACCATGCCAAACACCATGGCGGCCAGCAGCAGCAACCAGTTTCCAACGGCGCGGTCCTGCCTCACCTTTTCATTCGGCGCGCGCCCCCCTCCGGTGGCTTTCCAGCATCGCTGTGCGATGCCGGAACCTTTACCATCTCCGCCCCGCCATCCCCGCGCGCCAGCTCGGCCTTCAGTATCATCGCGCCGCACCCCGCAGCCGGTAGAGCATTAACAGCAAGCCCCCCAGCAGCAGCACCGCGTTCATCTGGTGCACCACGCCGATGTCGATGCGGCCTGAAACCAAAGCGGTAACGCCAAGTACGAATTGCAAAATAACCAGCCCGCCCACCAGCAACGCGCCATCACGCACCGGGCCAGGGGCCTCACCGCGCAGGGCCCGCACGGTGAGCGACAGAATGGCCACAGCCGCCAACACCGCCAGCAATTGATGTCCGAAAATAATCGCTGCCGCGCTGTTGAGCAGCCCGCTCATTGGCCAACCGGGCGGTGGCGCGCCAGTTCCGATGTTCTTGGCCATGGAAAAATCCGCGATGCCATGAATGCCCGAGACCATGGTGCCGCCCCACATCGCCAGCAGCAGCAGCAGGAAGGCCATCAGCGTATGCCGACGCAGGCCCCGCATGCCTTCATACCGCACGGGCTCCGGCGCGCGGACTACCAAAGCCGTCCATAACACCGCGCCGAACAGGAACATGGCGCCAAAGAAATGTAACGAAAGCCGCCAGCCTTCCACCGCGATGGAGTCCGCCCGGAAGCCCGAGGAGACCATGAACCAACCAATAAAACCTTGCAGCCCGCCGAGCAGGAACAGCAACACCAGCCAGGGGATCAGCCGCTTCTCGATCCGCCCGGTAAGCGTGAACAAAATCAGCGGCAGCAGCAGTACCGCCCCCATCAGCCGCCCCCAGAGGCGGTGGATATATTCTGGCCAGAACAACTTCTGGAAACCGGCCAGGTCCATGCCCTGATGCTCAAGATGGTATTGCGGGATGGTCTTATACAGCGCAAACACCTTGTTCCACGCGTCCTGGGAGAGCGGTGGCAGCACGCCGATAATCGGCTCCCATTTCATGATCGACAAGCCAGAGCCTGAATCACGTGTATAGCCGCCAATGCCAACCATCACCCAGATCATGAACGCCAGCAGGAATAGCCAGTTGGAGACCAGCTTGCGGTTGGCTTGGCTGGCGGCCCCGCTCACCGGGTAGGTGTTAGCAAAAGAACCGGCTGTCGGGCCTGTGGTATCGCTGGACAAACGGCTACTCCGTCAAGCTTTGCGAGAGGGACTTACCCCCCGAAGATCTTACTGCGCACATCCCCACCTCAGAACTCCGAGCACTTCCGGCTCTGAATCATCGCCAGAAACTCACGTCGGGTCGAGGGGTTTTCACGGAATTCCCCCAGCATATGGCTGGTGACCATGCTCACCCCCGGCTTGTGCACGCCACGGGTGGAAATGCATTGATGGTTCGCCTCGATCACCACTGCCACACCGCGCGGCTGCA
>JAKBCD010000021.1 GCA_021808205.1 Pseudomonadota bacterium
GCTGTGGCGCTGAAGAATCTGGAAATTCTGGAAAACGAAAAACTTGTGGAAAATGCCACCGCCAAGGGCGCGCTGCTACGCGAAAAACTCAACGAGGCCATCGGCGACCTGCCGATCGTCGGCGAAATTCGTGGTGTCGGGCTCATTGGCGCCATCGAGCTCACGGCGGATAAGCGCACACGGAAATTCTTCGAGAAAAATGGCCGCGTCGGTGTCATCTGCCGCGACCATTGCATCACCAATGGGCTGATGATGCGCGCCACGCGCGACACGATGCTGTTTTCGCCGCCGCTGAGCATCACGGAATCGGAGATCGAACTGTTCGCGGCGATGGCCAAGAAAGCCTTCGAGCAGACCTTCGCGGATGTACGCTCGGAGGTGACCCTGTGAACATGGTCACCAATCCGGACACCGAAGCCAAGATGACGCTGCTGACCGGTGCGGATTATATCGAGGCTTTCGTGATCGACGTGAACGGTGTGCCCCGCGGCAAATGGTTGCAGCGGGACAAGGCGAAGTCACTATTTGGCAATGGCATCGCCATTCCGCGCTCGGCCTATCTTCTGGACATTTGGGGCCGCGATATCGCCGAAGGCGGCATCGCCTACGATACGGGAGACCCAGACGGGCTGTGCGTCGCCGTGCCGCATTCCATCACCCGCATGGAATGGGCGGAAGGCAATGTGGTGCAAGCGCTGCTGACCATGCGCGAAACTGATGGGAGTCTCTATTATCTGGACCCACGCAGCGTGCTCTCGAGGGTGCTGGAGCGTTTTTCCAAGACGGGGCTAACCCCCGCCTTGGGTGTTGAGCTGGAATTCTACCTGGTGGACTCCCGGCTGGACGGTTTGAAAATAGCCCCACGCGGCGCAGACGAATCCGGCTGGCGCGGCTGGCAGATCGACGCAGTCGGGCTGGGCGAGGTGCACGATTACGAGCCGATCCTGCGCGAGATGATGGCCTGCGCGAAGACGCAGGATATCATCCTGGAAACCCTGGTGTCGGAATCCGGTCCCGGCCAGTTCGAAGTGACGCTGAAATACTCCACCGATGCATTGCGCGTTGCGGATAGCGCCACTTTGTTCAAGCGCACCATCAAGCAGGTGGCGCGCAAGCACGGTCTCACCGCCACCTTCATGGCCAAGCCTTATGGCCAATGGGCGGGTTCGGGCATGCATGTGCACATGTCGATCCTCGACAAGGCGGGCCAGAATATCTTCGTGGGCACGCCCGAGCGCGCTTCGCCGGCGCTGTATCACGCCCTGGGCGGCATCATCCATAACATGCCGGACACGATGCTAACCCTGGCGCCGCACGCCAATTCCTACCGGCGTTTCGCGCCCGGCGTGCACGCGCCAACTTATGGCGATTGGGGGCACGACAACCGCATGGCCTCCGTGCGCGTGATCACTGCCGACCCGGCGGCCTCGCGTATCGAGCACCGCGTCGCCGGGGCGGATTGCAACCCCTATCTCGCCTTTGCCTCGCTGCTCGGCACCGCCCTGCAAGGGTTGGAAACCAAGGCCGACCCTGGGCCGGAAACCCATGGCACGGTGCGCAGTCCCACCGCCCCGCCATTACCCATCGCCTGGTCCGGCGCGGTGAACCGCTTTGCCGAGTCCGCCACCATGGGCGAGATTTTCGGCAAGGATTTCCAGCGCTATTACATCGCCTGCAAGCGCCAGGAGATCAGCGAGCTACGCAAGCGGATCTCCGACGTGGAATACGACGCCTATCTAAAAAACGCCTGAGGCACTCATGGAACATGTCATCACACCCCGTGAAGCGGGGTTTTCGATGCCGGCTGAATGGGCGCCGCACGCAGGTTGTTGGATGATCTGGCCGGAACGGCCAGACAACTGGCGCCTGGGTGCCAAGCCCGCCCAGAAGGCGTTCACCGCCATCGCCACCGCGATCTCTCGTTTCGAACCGGTGACGATGCTGGTAAGCACGGCGCAGTATGAAAATGCCCGCGCCGCGTTGCCGCCCCAAGTGCGGGTGGTGGAGATGAGCAGCAACGACGCCTGGGCCCGTGACGTGGGGTGCAGCTTCCTGCTCGGCAAGAACGGTGATCTCGCCGGGGTGGATTGGCCGTTCAAAAGCTGGGGCGGGCTTTATTTCCCCTGGGACAAGGACGATGCCATTGCCGGCAAGATGCTGGAGATGGAACGGGCAAGGCGTTTCCGCGCCCCGCTCGTCATCGAAGGCGGTGCGATCCATGTGGATGGCGAGGGCACGGTGCTTGTGGTTGAGCAATGCGTGCTGAACGAGAACCGCAACCTGGATGTGCGTCGGCAGGACATGGAGCGGATGCTGAAGGATTATCTTGGCGCCTCCCATGTCATCTGGCTGGAAAACGGCGTTCCGCGTGACGAAACCGATGGGCATGTCGACAATCTCGCCTGTTTCATAAAGCCTGGTGTGGTGCTGCTCACCTGGTGTGACGATCCCGCTGATCCGCATTACCAGGTCAGCCGGGATGCGCAGGCGCGGCTGCAAGGGGCGCGTGATGCCAAGGGGCGCGAACTTGTGATTGAACACATCCCGATGCCGACGCCGATGTTCTACACCCAGGAAGAAGCCGAAGGGATTGATGCCACCGCGAGCGGCATGAACCGCAAGGCAGGGGAACGGCTCGCCGCGTCCTACGTGAATTTCTACATCGCCAATGGCGCCATCATCGCCCCCGCCTTCGGGGTGGAAACAGACGAACCCGCGCGCAAAGTGCTGGCCAGGCTGTTCCCTGAACGCGAGATCGTGATGCTGCCTGCACGCGAAATTTTGCTGGGTGGTGGCAATATCCACTGCATCACCCAACAACAACCAAAAAACACCTAAAACAGTAAAACCCGAATCAAAAAAAGGGAGATTAGAATATGAGCACAAAGCTGAAAGCGGATTCGCTTTCGTTTTTTGAATCCATCATCATGGGCGTTGCTGGCTCCGCACCCGGCTTTTCTATCGCGGTTGCCATTGCCGGGCTGCTCGCCACGGCGGGCAGCGTTTCACCCAACGCGCTGTTGATCTTCGCGGTGCCGATGCTGGGTATCGCCGTGGCTTACAAGGGCCTGAGTCATAAAATGCCAAATGCGGGTGCTGCCTATGAATGGACGAAATCCGTCTTCGGCGGATTATTCGGCTATCTCTCCGGCTGGGCGTTGCTTATCGCGGCCATGGTGTTCATGGTCACCGGCTCGGTGCCGCTTGGCACCGCAACCTTGCAGCTTGTATCACCAGATTTAGCAAATAATGTCTGGCTTACCACAGGTATCGGCGCGGTATGGTTTGTGGCCATCGGGTCGGTTCTGATCGCGGGCATCGAACTGACCAGTAAGATCCAGGTGGTGATGAGCAGCATCGAGCTTGGTATTCTCCTCATCATCTCCATCGCCGCCTTCATGCATAGCGGCACGCACGGCGCCATCTCATCGTTCTCCTGGTCCTGGTTCGGCTTCGGCTATCCGGCGGGCACATTCGCAGCCTCCTCGCTCAGCGTGGTGTTCCTCTATTGGGGTTGGGACGTGACCTCGAATCTGGCTGAAGAAACAAAGGGCCAGGAACACAACATCGCCGGTCGCGGCGGCTTTCTTTCCATCTTCGTCACCATTGCCTCCTTCATTGCCTTCACCGTGGCGGCGCTGATGATGTTCTCACTAAAGGATGCTTCTGGATTTTCCGACAACCTGATCTACCATGTCGCCATCGCGGCGGGTCTGGGTAAAGCCGGCGGCTACGCGGCGGCTCTGGCGTTGATCCTCTCCTCTGTCGCCACGCTGGAAACCACGATGCTGCAATTCTCCCGCACCCTTTTCGCTATGGGGCGAGACCGCGCCTTGCCCGGCTATTTCGGCCTGGTGCACGAGAAAACCATCACGCCGGTGCGCACCATGTATCTGCTGCTCGTCGCCGGTGTGGTGCTGATTATCATTTCCAGCTTCTTGCCCTCCGTCTCGGCGATTTTGAATGACTCCGTGGCTGCCATCGCCGTCCAGGTTTGCTATTATTATGGTCTTGCCGGGCTGGTCTGCGCCTGGGTGTACCGCAAGAGCAGCGGCTTCACCTTCGTGCAATATGTGGTCTTTCCCGCACTTTCAGCCATCGCCCTGATCGGGCTGGGTTTATATGCCATCACCACCTTCAACACCATTATCAAGGTCGTAGGCATTGGCGGGTTGGCTGTAGGCATCCTGTTCTACCGGCCGAACGGCTATCGCCGCCCCGCGGTCGTGCCGGCGGAATAAGCCATACAAACCGGGGCCGGAAGGCCCCGGTTTTCATTTAAAGCGCTCGCCGGAAGGTCAGGTTCAACCGGGCCGTGCCTGTCAATGAATGTGCGCCTGCCTTCACCGGCGCGATACCATGGAAAAACTTTCGCGCTACCCCACCCCATACCAGCGCGTCACCGCTGTTCAGGGGCAGGCGCGCGGGTTTCTCCGCCCGGCTCAACCCGCCCCAGAGAAAAACCGCGGGCAGGCCCAGCGAAACAGAGACGATGGGGGCTGAAAAATCCTGCTCGTCAATGTCCTGATGCAGAGACATTCCCGCCCCTGGTTCATAGCGATTGATCAACGCCATATCGGGCGTGAAGCCTGCAAACCCACCCGCCGCCGCCGCGCGTTCGGCCAATGCCCGGAATATCGCCGGCATCTCCGGCCAGGGGGCACCACTTAGTGGATCCAGCCTCGCATAGCGGTAGCCCTTGGCATCACTCACCCAGCCCGCCGCGCCGCAATTAGTCATGGCGGCACTCATCTTCCTCCCGCCGGGGGTTTTCATGCGCCGAAAAGCTGCGCCCTGCGCCACATCCAAAACGGCGCGCACCAAATCTGCCTCATCACCCAGGGCAAAGCCGGGTAGATAGGTAAGCCCAGGCAGGGCGAGCGTGTCAGGAAACAGGTCCTGGCTCATGCACCGCTTCCCGCGTCAGCAAGGCGGCTTGGCGCTCTGCGCCCGGGCGGGTGGCAACAACCCGGCTCACGTCAGCATCAAGGCCGCCACCAGGCCGATCGCCACGGCTTGCAAAACCACACGCCAGCGCATCAGCCGGTTGGATATATGCGGGTCACGCTCCGGATTGGCCATGCCCAGTACGCCGGCCAGCATCACGCCGATAACCGCCAGCATATCCAGCCCCAATAAGATCAATAGAATGACTCGCATGACGCCACTATACGACACCGCACGGCTTTGCCTATCATCCGGCGCGGTTGACTTCGTCATGAAACGGCTCTCAGGGTCGCTCATGCGTTTTCTGCCGCTTTTCGCCGTCCTGGCCCTGCTCGTCCCTGCCCTTGGCAATGCGGCACCCTCCGCCGTGGCCCAACACAACCCGGCCCCGCCCGCCGCGGCGGCGAAAACCGCACCCACTATCATCCCTGGCTCACCGCTTGCCGCTCTCACCGGTGCGGGCTCTCAACCCGCCCAGGCCAGCGCGGCACAACCCGCCCCTTTCGGCACGGATGAGCTGGGTTTCGCCCTGTCCAACGTACTCGGGCAGGAAGCCACCCGCACTTTTGATGATTTTACCGACGCGCTGCGCCGCTCCACCCGGCTCACCCCGGTGCTGCACTGGCTGCAAAGCTTCACCCCCGGCTCCGCCCGCTTCGCCAGCGCCGCCGCCGTGCTACGCGCCATCGGCATCGCCATTCTGCCCGGCATCGCGCTGGATGCAGCCTCGCGCTTTCTGCTCGGCAAGCCCATGGCGCTGTGCGCGCGGCAAGGTGTTTCACCACACAAACCACCCCCGCCCTGCCCTGATGAATATGCACCGGATGCAAAAGACGAAAGCAATGCCAAGCTACGGTTTCATATTTTGTTCCGTGCCTTGTTGCGCCGCCTGGGCTTCGCCTTGCTCAAATTCGGGCTGGCGCTCTTGCCCATCGCGGCCTTCGCCATTGCTGAGCAATTATTCCTCTCCAGCGGCCTGCTTGCTGGCCGGCCGGCACGGCTGGCCGTTACCGGCATCGCCAACGCCTATCTGCTGGCCCGGCTGGCTCAGGAAGTCATGCGGCTGCTGCTCTCGCCCGCAGCACCAAGCCTGCGGCTGGCGCGTATCTCCACCGCCAACGCCGTCTGGGCGATGCGCCGGGCCAGCGTCCTCATCGCCACCATTTTCGTCGCCTTCTGCATAATCTCCGTCGCGGAAATTCTGGAGCTACCGAAGGATGGCGCGGGCGCGCTCATCCGCATCGCGGCGTTGATCGTGCATCTGGAAGTCGCACTGGCCATCTGGCAGAGCCGCCGCGTCATCAGCCGCTGGATCGCCGGGCGCCCCGGCGGACAAGGTTTCGTCGCCGGCTTCCGCCGCCGGTTTTCCAAAATCTGGTACATCATCGCCTTATTTTATGTGCTGGCGCTATGGGTCGCCTGGGCGGGCGGGGTGCAAAACGCGCTGGGCGTGGTGCTGCGGGCGATTCTGGTGGTACTGGCCGTGCTGGTGCTTGGCCGCATGGCCTGGACAGGCAGCAGCACCCTGCTCGGTCGCTTGTTCCCAGACCCCGCCACAGCGCCCGGCCGCGAAACGCCGAAACTCCTGCGCCGCGCCGGAACCTATAATCCGCTCATCCGCATTTTAGTGCGCGCGGCCATCGCGTTGGTGGCGCTGCTGCTCATCCTGCAAGGCTGGGGCATCAACGCCTTCGGCTGGCTGCTCACCAACTCGCTCAGCCGCGCCTGGCTCGGCGCGGTCTTTGCCGTAGCCATCACCGTCGCCATCGCCATCGTCATCTGGGAATTCATCATTTTCCAGTTGGAAGCGCGGGTGGATAGGCTGAACGCCGCCGGGCGCACACGCCAGGCCATGCGGCTGCGCACCCTCTCGCCTATCCTGCGCGCCGGGCTTGGCGCTGTCATCGTGGTGCTCACGCTCATCATCTGCCTTTCGCGCATTGGCGTGAACACCACCGGGCTGCTGGCCGTCTCCTCCGTGGTCGGTATCGCGGTGGGTTTCGGCAGCCAGAAATTGGTGCAGGACATCATCACCGGGCTGTTTTTGCTGTTTGAGGACGCTATTCAGGTGGGCGATGTCGCCTCGGTCGCCGGCATGTCGGGTACGGTGGAGCGCGTCTCCATCCGCACCATCCGGCTGCGCGGCGGCGATGGCTCAATCAACATCATCCCCTTCTCCTCCGTCACCATCGTCACCAACCAAACCCGCGACTTCAATTACGCACAAATCTCCATCATGGTCGGCTATCACGAGAATATCGAGCATGTGACGGCGGTGCTGAAGGATATCGGCGCCAGGATGCGCAGCGAACCCGCCTGGGCGGCGATGATGCGCGATGACCTTCAGCTTTTTGGTTTGGACGCTTTTGCCGAGCTGGGGCTGGTGATCACCGGGCAAATCCGCACCGGGCCAGGGCAGCATTGGTCGGTACGGCGTGAATTTTATGGCCGGGTGCAAAAACGCTTTGCCGAGGAAGGTATCGAGCTACCTTATCGCACCCAGCACCTGCGGTTAGACCTGCCGGCAAGCGGGCTGGAGCAACTGGCGCCCGAGACAAAGGTGCGGCCCAGCTCAACGAAACCCACACCGCAGGGCTAAAGCGTTCAGCTTTTAGCTGAACGCTTTGATTTTATGTTTGAGCGAGCAATTTCATGCATTTATCATGACGCTGCCGCGTCAATCTACTTGCACATTGCTCTAGGGTCGGATCGTTTCAAACTGAATTGCGGCGCGATCCGGCTTGAGACATAAAGCAGTTTTTCATCAATGTGTTCGCGCGATGGCCTTCAGCAGATTCTAAATCCCGCCATCACCGACCAGAACCCGCCGGGCCGTCGCTTTCTTTCCGGCTGGCACGGCGCCGTGCAACGCCTTGGTCGCCTCGGCGATCGCCAGCCCGGCGAATTGCGGCGCCAGCAGCGGTCCGCCCGCCTCGAACAGCCCGGCGAGCTTTAACATCGGCGCATTGGCAAAGGGCGGGGCAAAAAGCCCGGTTGTCTGCGCCTCCACCCGAAACAACAGGCTGCCGAGCAGCCGCGCAAGCTGGCCTTCAGAATAAGGCTGGCCATGGCCAAAGGGAGTGTTTTCGGCATAGGCCCAAAGCCCGCGCCGGTTGGGTACCACCACAATCAGCCGGCCGTCATCCTTCAGCACCCGCCATGCCTCGCGCAAGGCGCGACGGGCGTTTTCCGCCTGCTCCAACCCATGGACGAATAAAATCCGGTCGAAGGACAGATCCGCAAACGGCAGCGATTCGGCCTCGGCCAGGCATGAGAGCCCCAGCCGCCCGGCAGGCCAGGGTGCGGCCCCCATATAAGCAGGTGAAACCGCGATGCAGCGCGCCTGCTCCCGCCATATATGCAGGCAAGGCCCGGCATGGCCGATACCCAGCACGGAGAGTCCCTCCATGCGCGGCCACAGCCGGGTGAGCCTAAGGCCCAATGCCCCGGCGGCATGCCGCCCCAGCGCTGTCGCATAAAATCCTGCCGCATCTCGCGCATCAATCGCCATTGCCCCTATATAACGCGACAGAGTGAAGGAGCGAGAGAGATATGACAGTTACAGCCCAGGCGATTCCAATGCTTTCAGACAATTATTCCTGGCTGCTGATCGATTCAGCCACCGGCAAGACCGGTATTGTTGACCCCGCCGAGGCGGCACCCGCCATCGCCGTGTTGGAATCGATTGGTAAAAACCTGGATTTTATTTTCCTCACCCACCACCATGACGACCATATCGGCGGCGTCGCGGAGCTGGTGGAGGCGTATCACCCCATCGTTGTCGGCAACCAGGCGGATTCGCATCGCCTGCCCAAGCTTGATATCGCGGTGCATGAAGGCTCGCTGGTGGATTTCGGCAATGCGCGTCTGCGCGTCATCGAAACGCCCGGTCATACATTGGGCCATATTTCCTATTACATAGCCGATGGCGGCATTCTGCTTTCCGGCGACACGCTGTTCAGCCTGGGCTGCGGTCGGCTGTTCGAAGGCAGCCCAGCACAGATGTTCAGCTCGATCGCGAAATACAGCGACCTACCGGACGATACCTGGGTCTGCGCCGGGCATGAATATACTTCCGCCAACGCCAGGTTCGCGCTGACCCAGGAACCGGACAACGAGGCGCTGCTGCATCGCGCCCGGCAGGTTCAGGTATTGCGGGGACAAGGCCTGCCCACACTGCCCGTGACCTTGCGCCAGGAACGTGCCACCAACCCCTTCATCCGCGCCAAAGATGCAGAAACATTCGGGCGTATCCGCGCGGCGAAGGATAATGCCTGAACGCTTGTGCAGCTTTTTTGCAACAATTGCTGAAAATGGTGATTTTGTTACACGATAATCCTGTTGCACAAGCGTCCAGGTTTGTTACCAAGTTCTGGACGGAAAGTCACAACAAGCGGCACCGTCTGGGAGACTTTAAATTTGTTCGCGCCTGGCTGCTGGTCGGTTTTGTGCCGATCAGCTTGGCCTTCGTTATTTGCGCTCAGGCAAAACCTTTCCAGCCAGGATATTGGGTTTCCTCCGGACGGCAGATCGTGCTTCAGATCGACCCTTGTGGCAAAGATCTGTGCGGCTTCATCGCGGGTATCGCGTTGGATCACCCCGGCGATGCGATGCCCAATGACTGGCGCGGCCAGCCGCAATGCGGGTTTCTTATGCTGCGCGTGGCCCCCGCGCCCCCAGCGGAGGACGGCAGCGAACGCTGGAAAGGCGTGCTGCAAGACCCACGGAACGGGAATGTCTACCGTACAATGATAAAATTCGACGCGGCGAGGAATCTCGACCTACATGGTTATATCGGCCTGCCGATCCTGGGAGAAACCCAGATATGGCCAAAATTCACCGGCACCATTGAGCCCGGCTGCAATGTGCCGTCACTCAACGGCAAGAATAATTAGAGCGCGATGATTTTAGGTTCGCTCACTTTGTGAGCGAACCTAAAATCTGAATCCGGCTCTAAAAACCCGCAAAACCCTTCAGGTAATCGTCTTCACGCCCCGTGCAATCGCTGCAACACCAGTGCGCGAAACTTCAGCCAGCCCCAGCGGGCGCATCAGTTCCAAAAACGCATCCAGCTTGTCGGTGGCGCCGGTGAGTTCAAAAGTAAAACTCTCCGTCGTCGCGTCGATCACCCGGGCACGGAACGCATCGGCCAGGCGCAGCGCCTCAGCACGCTTCTCGCCTGTGCCCAGCACCTTAATCAGCGCCAGTTCGCGGGCCAGATGCGGGCCCTCTGAAAGGTCCAGCACCTTATAAACCGGCACCAGCCGGTCAAGCTGCGCTTTAATCTGCTCGATCACCATGGCGGTGCCGCGCGTCACTACGGTGATACGGCTTTTGGAGCCGTCGCGCTCCACCGGCGCCACGGTGAGGTTGTCGATGTTATAGCCCCGGCCTGAGAAAAGCCCGATGACGCGCGCCAGCACGCCGGATTCATTTTCCACCAGAACCGAAATGGTTGCGGAACGTAATGTGGAGTCAGACATCAGACCAGCGCCATCCCTTCATTCGTCACAGCCGGGCCGGATGTGCCCTTATGCTCCGGCCCCAGCAGCATTTCATTATGCGCGGCACCGGAGGGGATCATCGGGAACACGTTTTCCTTCTGATCCACACAAATATCCGCGATCACCGGCCTGTCCACCGCGAGCATTTCGGCAATCACCTTGTCCAGATCATCAACCTTTTCCGCGCGCAGCCCCACAGCATGGAAGCTCTCCGCCAGCTTCACAAAATCCGGCAACGCCTCGGAGTACGAGCTGGAATAGCGGCTGCCATGCAGCAGCTCCTGCCATTGCCGCACCATACCCATATATTGGTTGTTCAGAATGAAAATCTTCACCGGCAGGCGGTATTGCGCCAGCGTGCCCATTTCCTGAATGTTCATCAGAATGCTGGCCTCGCCGGCAATGTCAATCACCAGCGCATCCGGATGCGCCACCTGCGCGCCCATGGCGGCGGGCAGGCCGTAGCCCATGGTGCCCAACCCGCCGGAGGTCATCCAGCGGTTTGGCTTCTCGAACCGGAAATACTGTGCGGCCCACATCTGGTGCTGGCCAACCT
>JAKBCD010000022.1 GCA_021808205.1 Pseudomonadota bacterium
TTGAAGCGGACCCGCAAAACGCCAAAATTCTCATCACCGATGGTGGTGGCTACAAGCTGAATCCCTGACCCAGGCGCCAACCGCCTCCAGGCAAAGGCCGAACATCTCCAGCGAATCGAACGGGCGTGAAACACCATCTGGCGGCCGCACGAGCGGCAGAGTCAGGCTGCCTTCGATCATCAGATTATCCGCCAGCCCGAAATCCTCCACCGCCAGTTCCTGCAGTGGCTCCCCCGCCACGCGGGCCTGAAGGCGCGAGCGCTCCGCAAACGAAGCGGCGCAGTTGGAATAAGCGAACACCGGCTTGCCCTGGCCCAGAAACCAGCCCAGCTCCACCAGCGTGCCCGCATCCGCTGAAGCGCCCCTGAACGGCGTGAGATTGGCGATAACCGCGTCGCTTTCACGCATCATCGCCAGATCGTCGGCATAAATCCTGCGCCAAAGCCAGTCCGCTGGCTGGCTCATATCCAGCGCCGGGTTGAAGGGCGTTATGCCGCAAAACCCGAACGGAACGCATAACCGCCGCTTCGCCTCGGCAAACACAGCGGCGTTGGGCAGAAACACGTCCGGCCCGGCAAGATAGATTTTGGAAAGGCGGCGCACCGGGGCAGCATCGGCCGCGCGGTGGTTGCGGTCAATATTGCGGGTCTATGCTGTTTCGGCGAGCGGCGTATGCGTATGCACCAGCTCCAGTAGCCCCATAAACGCTTCATCCAGCGTTTTGCCGCTGGTGTTGAAGGTGAGGTCGGCCTTGGCGTAGAAGCCCGCCCGGCTTTCCAGCGTCAGGCGGATGTCATCTACGCCGTTCCGGTTGCCCGGAAGCTGGCGCAAATCGCCCTGCGCCAGCACGCGGGTGAAATGGTCTTCAGGTGTTGCCTGCAACCAGATGGTGAGACAATTGGCCAACAGCCGGTCGAAGGTGGAGCTGTCCCCCACCAGCCCGCCCGCGGTGGCAATCACGCAGGATGGGTGGCTTTGCAGCGTCTCTTCCAGGGCCTGGCGCTCATACCGGCGGTAGGCGTTGGAGCCATAAAGCGCCTGAATCTCGAACGGCGCGCAGCCGGCAAGACGGGTGATCTCCGAGCGCAGCTCGACAAAAGGCAAGCCAAGCCTGGCCGCGGTCATCTGCCCGAGCGTGGATTTGCCCGCCCCCCGCAGCCCGATGAGCGCGATGCGCCGGTTGCGCGCGGAAGACATCCCGCTCTCCACACTGCCGAATAATTCCTTCAAGGCGTGCAAGGCGCGTTCAATGGCCGGCGCGTCCCGCCCATGCAGCAGCCGACGGATGGAGAGCCATTCGGGCGTGGCGGTGGTTTCGTCGCCCAGCAGTTCGGCCAGCGCGCAGTCCAGCGCCTGTGCCACCTGTGCCAGCACCAGAATGGAAACATTGCCGGTGCCGGATTCAAGGTTCGCCAGATGCCGTTCCGACACGTCAGCCTCGCCCGCCAGCACCCGGCGCGTCATTCCCTTGCGCGCGCGCAGCAGCTTCACGCGCTTGCCCAGACCGGAGAGGATTTCGGTCTCGTCGATCGGTATCATGCGGTCTGGTTCAATTCGGAAGCCATCCCCGCCCGTTAGCATTTTTTTGCCGGACAACAAAGGGGGGGATTGTAATATATTGCATAATCCTAAGCCCTGTCCGCGCGGCAGCCGCGCATGGCTGGGTCATATCCGCCTCTTGCCCGTGCCGGGGGGCAATGCCATGTCTTGCGGCATGACAGAGCATTACGATCCGGTGGGCTGGCATGGCACCACCATTTTGTCCGTTCGCCGCAATGGCCAGGTCGTCGTGGCCGGAGACGGGCAGGTATCGCTTGGCAACACGGTTGTAAAGGGCAACGCGCGCAAGGTGCGGCGGATTGGCAATGGGCAGGTGATCGCGGGGTTCGCAGGCGCCACGGCGGATGCCTTCACCCTCCTGGAACGGCTGGAAGCGAAGCTGGAGCGGTTTCCCGCACAGCTTGAACGCGCTTGCGTGGAGCTAGCCAAGGACTGGCGGACGGACCGCTACCTGCGCCGGCTGGAGGCGATGCTGATCGTGGCGGATAAAGACCGTGGCTTCACCATCACCGGCAATGGCGACGTGCTGGAGCCAGCCGATGGCATCATCGCCATCGGCTCCGGTGGCAATTACGCGCTTTCCGCCGCCCGCGCGCTTATCACGGTGCCGGACCTCACGGCCGAGGAGATCGCCCGCAGGGCGATGAAGATCGCCGCTGATATCTGCATCTACACCAACGAAAACCTGGTTGTTGAAACAATTTAAATATGGATAGCCCCGTTTATTCTCCCCGCGAGATCGTCTCCGAGCTCGACCGCTTTATCATTGGCCAGAACGACGCCAAACGCGCCGTGGCCATCGCTTTGCGCAACCGCTGGCGCCGGCAGCAATTGCCGGAGGAGCTGCGCGACGAGGTGGTGCCGAAAAACATCCTGATGATCGGGCCGACCGGCTGCGGCAAAACCGAGATCGCCCGCCGCCTCGCCAAGCTGGCCCAGGCGCCATTTCTTAAAGTGGAAGCCACGAAGTTCACCGAAGTCGGCTATGTCGGGCGCGATGTCGAATCCATCGTGCGTGACCTCGTTGAAGCCTCCATCACCATGCTGCGCGAGCAGAACCGCAAGAGCGTTGAAGCGAAAGCGGAACTGAATGCCGAGGAGCGCCTTATCACCGCGCTGGTGGGCGATGGCGCGTCCGCCGATACGCGGGTGAAATTCCGCCGCATGCTCCGCGCTGGCGAGCTTGAGGACAAGGAGATCGAAGTCGCGATTAGCGAATCCCAGGGCACGCCCATTGGCATGATGGATATTCCCGGTATGCCCCCCGGCTCGGGCGCCATCAACCTGGGCGACATGATGAAAAACATGTTCGGCCGCCAGGCGCATAAAAAGAAGATGCTGGTGCCGGATGCCCGCAAGGCCCTGGCGCGCGAGGAAGCCGACAAGCTGCTGGATACCGATGCCCTCACCAAGGACGCCGTTGCCCATGCCGAGCAGAACGGCATCGTGTTTCTCGATGAGATCGACAAGATCTGCGCCCATACCGAGGGCGGCTATCGCGGCGGCGATGTCTCGCGTGAAGGTGTGCAGCGCGATCTGCTGCCGCTGATCGAGGGCACTACCGTCTCCACCAAATACGGCCCGGTGAAGACCGACTATATCCTCTTCATCGCCTCCGGCGCCTTCCATGTCGCCAAGCCTGCGGATCTGCTGCCGGAGCTGCAAGGCCGGCTGCCTATCCGCGTGGAGCTGAATTCGCTTTCGCGCGATGACTTCAGGCGCATCCTCACGGATACCGAACATTCGCTGCTCAAGCAGTATGTGGCGCTGCTGGGCACGGAAAACGTGAACCTGGAATTCGCGGATGATTCCGTGGACGCCATCGCTTCCTTGGCCTTCGATATCAACGAACGTGTCGAGAATATCGGCGCCAGGCGTCTGGCCACCGTTATCGAACGGCTGCTGGAGGAAATCTCCTTCTCCGCCACCGACCGTTCAGGCGAGAAGATCACCATCGACGCGCCCTATGTGAATGAGCGTGTGGCGCCATTGGCTTCCAAGGGTGATTTGTCGCGGTTCATTCTTTAAAATCGTAAAGACAGGGGGCGTTGGCCCCCTTTTCATGCGGATTGGCGGCGCGGCCAAAAAGGAGCAAAAGCCAGGGCATGAATTTTCGTCTCGCGGGTCTCCTCACGGCGGTGGTTGCGGCTGCGGCCCTTGGGGTGGCGTATTTTGTGCAATACCGGCTGCACTATGTGCCGTGCGAATTATGTTTGTGGGAGCGCTGGCCCTACCGCATCACCATCCTGCTTGGGCTGTTGGCTTTGCTCATCGGCGGCGGGCTGGCCCGCGCCCTTGTGGCGCTTGCCGGGGTGGTGATGCTGGGCGGCACCGTCATATCCGGGGTACATGTGGGGGTGGAATTCCACTGGTGGCCATCGCCGCTGCCGGAATGCAACGGCATCCTTGCCCCTGGTGCCGCCCTGCCGCTCACTCCCGGTGTGCCGTGCGACTGGCCGGTGCGCCTTATTCCCGGCTTTTCCATCTCGATGGCGCAGATGGATTTCTGCTTCACGATCATATTCGCCGCGCTATTGTTCTGGATGGCGGCGCGGCCAGGCAGGAGGCGCACATGAACGAGGCAACTAAGCGTTACATCCGCGTGGACCATGCCGGCGAATACGGCGCCGAGCGCATTTATGCCGGGCAGCTTGCCGTGCTGGGCCGTGGGCCGAAGCGTGATCTGCTCCGCCACATGCTGGAACAGGAAACGGTTCACAAGGAAAAATTTGAGCAATTAATTGCTGAGCGCCGCGTGCGCCCCACCGCCATGCTGCCGTTTTGGCATGTGGCGGGTTTTGCCCTTGGCGCGCTCACCGCCGCCCTTGGCGAGAAAGCCGCCATGGCCTGCACCGTGGCGGTGGAGGAAACCATAGATGCCCATTACGCCGCGCAGCGTGATGCGCTGGGGCCGGAGGAGGCGGCGCTGAAAGACACGATCGAGCATTTCCGGCAGGAGGAATTGGAACACCGCGACATCGGCCTGGAAAACGGCGCCGAACAAGCCCCTGCCTATAAGCTGCTCTCCGGCCTCATCAGGCTGGGTTGCAAGGCAGCGATCAGGCTCAGCGAGGCGGTCTGAATCCAAAAGCCGCCCCTATGGCCATCGCCCCGCTTCAGGATGGTCTGCCCCGCCCCGCCAGGCTGCGGGCCATGGCGGCCGTGGCCATGGCCGTGCTGCTGTCCGTGCTGGACTACGCGGTGGTCAACATCGCCATGCCCGAGATCGCGCGCGATATCCACGCTACGGCGTCGGCCTCCATCTGGGTTATCAACGCCTATCAGCTCGCCAATGTAACGGCGCTGTTGCCTGTGGCACGGCTGGGTGAAAAATTCGGCCATGCCCGCATGTGCCGCATCGGGCTTGTCATGTTCGTGGTGGCCTCGCTGCTCTGCGCGATGTCGCAGACATTGCCGGAACTGGCGGTGGCGCGGGCCCTGCAAGGGTTGGGCGGCGCCTGTATTCTGGGCGTGAACGCAGCACTGGTGCGCTACATCTACCCCTCAAAACTGCTCGGGCGGGGCATTGCACTCAACGGGCTGATCATCGCGCTGGGCGTGGCGCTGGGGCCTTCCGTGGGGGCGGCCGTGCTCTCCGTGGCCAATTGGAAATGGCTGTTCCTGATCAACCTGCCCTTTGGCGGTCTGGCGTTTGTCTTCGCGCTCACGGCCTTGCCGCAAACCTCGCGTGTAAACGTGAAATTCGACCCGCTGAGTACCGCGCTGCTGGCGTTGGCGCTTGGCGGCATTGTGGTGGGGGGCGACCATTTCGCCCACCGCAATGGCTGGGTGGTGGGGGGCGGGCTGCTCGCCGCCGGCATTGTGTCCATGGTCTTGCTGGTCCGGCTGCAACTCTCCCGCACGCACCCGCTGCTGCCGGTGGATCTGCTGGCGCGCGGCGGTTTCGCGGCGGCGTTCGCCACCGGGTTCCTGTCTTTTCTCGCGTCCAATTTCTTCATCATCTCGATGCCGTTCAACTTGACGGATGTTCTGCATCGCGGCCCGGTGGAAACCGGCATCGTTATCACCGCCTGGCCCTTAACCATTGTGCTCACAGCACCATTGGTCGGGCGGCTGGCGGACCGCTACCCGGCGGCGTTTCTTTCGACCCTTGGCATGGTCATCCTCAGCCTGGGGTTTCTGTTGCTGCGTCTCCTGCCGGCAGCACCGTCGGATATTGCCATCGCCTGGCGCATAGCCGTGGCCGGGGCCGGATTTTCCCTAACACAGCCGCCCAACAACAAGGCCATGCTGATGAACGCGCCGCAAGCGCGCCTGGCGGGCGCCAGCGGCATGATCTCTGTTGCGCGCCTGCTCGGCCAGACCATCGGCGGTATGCTGGTGGCCATCACGCTGAGCCTCGCCCATCCCGCACCCACCAGAACCTGCCTGGCCTTCGCGTCATTCGCCGCGCTCCTGGGGGCGGGGGCCAGCGCTCTGCGCCTGCTGGCCAAAAGCGGGCGTGGCATGGAGGGTTAGCGCCTCCGCGCAGGCATCCAGTATCGCGTCGCAATCCATCTCGTATTCCCGGTAGAGCTCCGCCACCGTGCCTGACTGGCCGAAATGCCCTGGCCCCAGCGCCATCACCCGCTGCCCGCGCACGGCCCCCAGCCAGGAATGCGCGGCGGGATGCCCATCCAGCACCGTCACCAGTGCCGCACCCGGCGCCAGTGGCGCCAAAATCTCCTCGATATGCGCGCTGGCCTTCTCCCCTTCGCGCCGCTGGCGCTGCGCCGCGCGCCACGCGCCATAAAGCCGGTTAGGGCTAGTTATGGCCAGAAGTCCGGCGCCGGGCACCTCCTCGCGCACAATCTTGAAGGCTTTTTCCGCTTCCGCCGCCATCGCCCCCTGGTAGGCAATGGCGAGTTCAGCGCCGGGTTCGGGCGGCACAATCCAGTGTGCCCCGGCAATCACCTGCGCTTCATCCAGCGTTCGCGCGGGTTGTATTAGCGCCAAGTTGGAAAGCCGCAGCCATACGGCCGAGCCTTCCGGCTGCTGCATATATTCAAACGCATGGCGCATCAAAATGCGCAGCTCGTCGCAATAAGCGGGCTCGAATGTCGCAAGTCCGCCCTGCACGATTCCCAGCAGCGGGGTGTTGGCCGATTGGTGCTGCCCGCCTTCCGCCGCCAGTGTGATGCCGGAAGGTGTCGAGACCAGCAGAAACCGGGCATCCTGGTAACAGGCGTAATAAAGCGCGTCATGGCCGCGGTTCACGAACGGGTCATACACCGTGCCCACCGGCAGCAGCCGCGCGCCGTACAGCTCATGCGCCAACCCCGCTGCGCCCAGCAGCGAAAACAGGCTCTGCTCGGCAATGCCAAGCTCGATATGCTGCCCGCCGGGGTGCATGTCCTTCTTTACCATCGAGGCGACATTGTTCTTGCGGAACACATCCGCCTGCGCCTGGCGCGCGAACATGCCGCGCCGGTTAATCCAGGAGGTGAGGTTGGTGGAGGTCGCCACATCCGGGCTCGCGGTCACAATCGCCTGGGAGAGCGCTTTGCTGTCGCCCTGGGCGCGGCCGATCTCGGAGAGGATTTCACCAAATCCGCCTTGTGTGCTCATCCGCCGCCCGGCGGTGCGCGGGCCGGGCAGGGTGGCTGGCACTTCCACCATGGGCGCTTGCAGCCGCCGCCCGGCGGGGGCAAGCGGCTGGGCATAAGGCGCGCTTTCCAGCCGCCGCGCCGCCGCCGCAGAATCCTCCAATCCCTCCAGCGGGTCCCATTCATGGCCGGGGCGAATCTTCATCGCCACGCGGAATTCATCCATCTGCTCGGGTGTCATCATCCCGGCGTGGTTGTCCTTATGCCCGGCCAAGGGTAACCCGTTGCCCTTGATGGTGTGGGCCAGGAACAGTGTCGGCTGGTCGGTGGCTGCCGCCTGCGCGAAGGCCCCGGTCAGCACGCCGAGATCATGCCCCGCCAGATTGGTCATCAGCGCCGCCAGCTCGGCATCGCTCAACGGGTCGATGATCGCGCGCACTCCGCGGCTTTTGCTCATGTCGCGCAGCAGCGCCTCACGCCAGGCTGGGCCGCCCTGGAAGGTAAGGGCGGAATAAACCGAGTTCGGGCAGTCATCCAGCCAGCCGCGCAGGGAAGAGCCGCCAGGCCGGGTGAATGCGTCCTGCAATCGCCTGCCGTAGCGCAGCGTCTGCACCCGCCAGCCCATATCCCGGAACATGCCATCAAACCGGCCGAACTGCCGGTCTGGCATCACTGAGTCCAGGCTTTGGCGGTTGCAATCCACCACCCACCACACGTCCCGCACATCATGCTTCCAGCCTTCCAGCAGGGCTTCGTAGATATTGCCCTCATCCAGCTCGGCATCACCGGCCACCGCCACGTTGCGCGCCCGTTTTGTCCCGGCGGGCACCATCTCATGCGTCTGCACATAGTCCTGGATCAACGCCGAGAAGCTGGTGATCGCCACTCCCAGCCCAACTGAGCCGGTGGAGAAATCGATCTCCGCCCCGTCCATCGCGCGGGAGGGATAAGCCTGCGCTCCGCCTAGCCCCCGGAAATTCTCCAGCTTCTCGCGGCTCTGCCGCCCCAGCAGATAATTCACGGCATGAAGCACCGGCGAGGCATGGGGCTTCACCGCCACACGGTCCTGCGGGCGCAGCGCGTCGAAATAAAGCGCTGTCATGATGGAGGTGACAGAGGCGCAGGAGGCCTGGTGTCCGCCGATTTTCTCGGCCGTCGGGTTGGGGCGGATGTTGTTGGCGTTATGGATGATCCAGGCCGAGAGCCACAGCAGCTTGCGCTCAATGGCGGCCAGCGTTTCCAATGTGCCCGTGCTTTGCCCCTGCGGCCGCATCTCGTTCATGCGGGCATCATAATGCGTTTCCTGTTTCGGTAAAACGCGTTCCCCGCCCAACTGGGCGGGGTTCGGTGCGGGCCTGGTTTAATTGCCGTAAACGGACCCGGTGATAATGCTGGCGATAATGCCGCTGGCAATGGCGATCATAACAAACTGGTCGCCGGATCGGACCCACTCATAGCCGGGCGGTGGCGCGTGCAAATGGTAGCGGTCCCAGTCGTCGTGATGAACAACATAACGCTGGCCATCGTACTGCTCGCCGCGTGACCAGCGATGGTTGTCATGGCCCCAGACGGCATCGCCGCCATGATTGTCCTGGTGGTCCATATTGCTAGGGCCCATCGGCCCGCGCTGGCTATCATGGTACTGCTGCGGGCCATGGTCCTGCTGGTACTGCTGCGGGCCATGGTCCTGCTGGTACTGTTGCGGGCCGTGCTCCTGTCCGCCCGGGCTCATCTGGCCGTGGGTATCGTTGTGCTGGTATTGGCCCGGCGCCGGCTGGGCCAAAGCGGGCCCCGCCAGAAGGGCCATTGCGGCGACGCCGGAAAGAAGTGTTCTGGTAAGGCGCATTGTCGCGTTCTCCTGTGAATGCAACAATAATGGTAAACAAACATGACCTTTTCAGGCCATGCGCGGCTGAAATTGTGATAAATCTTTTCTCATTTTTGGCGAGATCATGGCGTCACCCCTGCGCCAGCCGCCCCAGCAATGGCGGCAGATCCTCCGCCAGCATTCCTGGCCCCGCTTTATTGGCGGCCTCGCCATGCAGCCATACCCCGGCGCAGGCGGCGGCAAAGGGCGCCATGCCGCGGGCCAGCAGTGCTGCGATCAGCCCTGCCAGCACATCGCCCGTGCCGCCCGTGGCGAGCCATGGCGGGGCGTTGGCGTTGATGGCCGCCAGCCCATCCGGTGCCGCAATCACGCTGTCTGGCCCCTTCAGCACCACCACCGCACCGGTAAGAGCGGCAGCGCGGCGCGCGGCCGCCAGCTTGTCTGGGCCGATTGGGCCGAACAGTCGGGTGAATTCCCCTTCATGCGGGGTAATCACGGCAACCCCGCGCAGGCGTTCCGGTGCGTCTGCGCAGGCGGTCAGCGCATCGGCATCGGCCACAATCGCAAGCCCGCCGGCGGCCAGCAGCCGCGCCAGTTTCCGCCCCGCGGCGTCCACGCCTAGCCCTGGCCCCACAACCCAGGTCTTGCGGCGGGTGTCCGCCAGCAGCTCATCCAGGGGCTCGCGCCGCAGCATTATGCCGGGCTCTGGTAACGGCGCGGCATCCTCCGCCGCAATGCTCACCATGCCCGCCCCCGCGCGCCGTGCCGCCATGGCCGCCAGGCGCGCGGCCCCCGGTAGCGTGCCGGAAAGGATGGTCACGTCTCCGCTGCTATATTTATGCCCCGTGGCGCTGCGTTGCGGCAGGCGGAACAAGGCCGGGCCGTTTTCCCAGGTGTCTGGTCTTACTTGCCCGATGATCGCATCCGCCATCCCGATATCGCGTAGCAGCACCTCCCCGCACAAAGCCCGGCCGGGGAACAGCAGATGCCCCGGCTTCTTGCGCACGAAGGTGACGGTGAATTCCACCTGGGGAGCGAAGCCGCGTATTTGCCCGGTGCCGCCATCCAGCCCGGAGGGCACGTCCACCGCCACGATCCGCCTGGCCGCCCTCAGCAGGGCGATGGTCCGCGCATCCAGATCCCGCGACAACCCGGCCCCGAAAACCGCGTCGATCACCAGCCCCGCCCGCTCTACTTCCTCCGGCGTGGCTTCGCGAAAATCCCGCACCCGCGCCGGCCAACCCTCCTGCGCCAGATAGCGTGCGGCCACTTTGCCATCGCCGCCATTATTCCCCGGCCCCGCCAGCACCAGAACCGGCACTTTCCCGCAACGCTGCATGATACTGCGTGCCACGGCCCGTCCGGCGGCCTGCATCAGCGCGTCCGTATTTCCGGCCAGCGCGTCGGCACTGGCCATTTGCGCCGGGGTCAGCAGCGCGCCTGCAAAATTTTCTGGCTGTTCAAAGGAATATGCCATTTACTGCACCTGCACAGACGGGGGCGGCTGATATGGGAAAGGTGATAGCGGTTGCACAACAAAAAGGCGGTGCCGGCAAGACCATGATCGCCGCCCAGTTTGGCGTGGCGCTGGCGCAGGGTGCCAAGGTGGCGCTGCTGGATATCGACCCGCAAGGCAGTCTGACCGCCTGGGGCCGGTTGCGCGCTGCGGCCTCCAAGGCCGCACCGGGGGTTGAGGTGCTCGCCATTTCGGGCTGGCGCCTGGCCAATGAGCTGGAGAAGCTGAAAGCCTCCCACGATTACGTACTGGTGGACACCCCACCGGTGATCGATAGCGACGCCCGGCGTGCGATTCGCGGCGCGGATCTGGTGCTGGTGCCGCT
>JAKBCD010000023.1 GCA_021808205.1 Pseudomonadota bacterium
GCTGTGGGGGCGGGCAATGCTCTGCCGGCGCGCGCGGCGGATACGTCTCTGGATGCGACGCAGTCGGTGCAGCAGGGCTTCACCCCGGTGCCGGATTTTTCAGCTTTGGTTAAAAAGATCATGCCCGCGGTGGTTTCGGTCGATGTGAAGCTGAAGGTCGATAACGCTTCGGATACGGATAGTGATGGCGATAGCGACAACCAGGCCCAGAACGGCCTGCCGCCGGGCTTTCCGCAAATCCCGGGCCTGCCGCCGGGCTTTCCTTTTGGGTTTGGCCAGCCGCAGCAGCCGCAAGCGGTTGAGGCCAAGGGCTCGGGCTTCATCATCAATTCCAACGGCACCATCGTCACCAACAATCATGTGGTGAAGGATGCCAAAACGGTTACGGTGACGCTTTCCGACGGCGATAATTTCCCCGCCAAAATTATCGGCACAGACCCCAAAACTGACCTCGCGGTGCTGAAAATCGAAGCCGGTAAGCCGCTCCCTTATGTGGAGCTTGGCAATTCAAAGAATGTTGAAGATGGCCAGTGGGTGATCGCCATGGGCAACCCGTTCGGCCTGGGCAACACGGTCACCGCTGGCATTGTCTCTGCCCTGGGGCGCGATATCGGTGATGGGCCATATGACCGTTTCATCCAAACCGACGCGCCGATCAACGAAGGCAATTCCGGCGGGCCGCTGCTGAACCAGCAGGGGCAGGTGATCGGCGTGAACACCGCCATTCTATCCCCCTCCGGCGGCTCTGTCGGCATCGGCTTTGCCATACCGTCAGACATGATCAAGCGCGTGGTCACGCAGCTCATCGCGCATGGTAAGGTTACGCGCGGCTTCCTCGGCGTCTCGGCGCAAATGATAACACCGCAGATGGCGCAGGCGCTGAAACTGCCCATGAGCAACCCGAATAACGATGGCGCGCTGATCGCGGCGATTGCACCCAACAGCCCGGCAGCGAAGGCCGGGTTGAAGCCGGGTGATGTGATCACCGCCGTGAACGGCCAGTCGGTGAAAAGCCCTGGCGATCTGGCTTCGGACATCGCCAATGTCGACCCCTCCGCCAAGGCTGACATCACGTATCTGCGGGGCGGTGCCTCGCAGGATGTCTCCGTGGCGGTAGAAGAAATGCCGAACAACCCGGATGCCAGCTTTCAGCAGGGTGGCAATGGCGGCGGCAGCCAGCAACCCGCCTCGCATGGCGCGTTGGGGCTAACCCTGGCCCCGCTCACGCCGGATCTGCGCAACCAGCTCAACCTGCCGCAGGATGCAACCGGGGTGGTGATCGTGGATGTGAAGCCCAACTCTCTGGCGGATCAGGCCGGGTTGCAGCAGGGTGATTTGCTGGTGGGGGTTGGGGCCACCGATGTCACCAGCCCGGATGACGCAGTGGCCGCCATCAACGCCGCCCGTAAATCCGGTGCCGGTGCGGTGGCGCTGCGTATCGTCCGCCAGGGCCAGGCGCTGTTTGTTGGCATTGCCGTGAATGGTGGCAATAACAGCGATAGCGATGGAAATTAGTTAATCAAATAATTAAAATCTGCCGCCCTCCTCGTGAAGGGCGGCAGATTACCCCAACAACCGGCCAATTACCCTGGCGGTGTAATCCACCACGGGAATAATTTTCCCATAATTGATCCGCGTCGGGCCGATCACCCCAATCGCCCCTACAATTCTGTCTTGTGCGTTCCGGGCGGGTGCCACGATCATCGAAATGCCCGCCGTGCCGAACAACCCGGATTCGGCACCGATAAAAATCCGCACGCCATCGGATTCGTCAGCCAAATCCAGCAGCTTCAGCAACGTCTCTTCGGTTTCCAGCCGTTCAAACAAGGCCTGGATGGCGCTGAGTTTTTCAAGCTGGTCGATATCTTCCAGCAGCCGCCCCTGGCCGCGCAATATCAGCGAGCCGGCGCGTCCTTCCTGGCCCCAGGTGGCAAGCCCGGTTGCAATCACCGAACTTGTCAGCTCGTCCAGCGCGGAACGGTCCGCCGCCAGCTCGGCATCCACCCGCCGGCGCAATTCCGGCAGGGTGAGGCCGGAAAGCTGGGCGTTTAAGAAATTGCTGGCCTGCTGCAGGGCGCTGGGCGGCAGGCCGAGCGGGGTTTCGATAATGCGGTTTTCCACCTGGCCATCGGCAGAAACCAGCACCACCAGTGCCCGGCCGGGCGAGAGTGGCACGAATTCGATATGCTTCACCGGCCCGTCGCCCTTTGGCGCCAGCACCAGTCCGGCGGCGTCGGAAAGCCCGGAGAGCAGGGAGGAGGCTTCGCGCATCGTATCCTGCATGGAGCGGCCGGAACGGGCGAGGGCCAGATTGATATGCGCGCGCTCATCCTCTGAAAGCGCGCCGAATTGCAGCAGCCCATCCACGAACAGCCGCAAGCCCCGCTCAGTCGGCAACCGCCCGGCGGAGGTATGTGGGGAGAACAACAGCCCGGCATCGGTTAAATCCGCCATCACGTTGCGAATGGTGGCGGGCGAAAGCTGCTGGGGGAGCAAGCGCGAGAGCGTGCGGCTGCCCACCGGCTCGCCGGTTTCCACATATTGCTCGACAATCTCCTGCAAAACCGCGGCGGAGCGTATATCCAGCCCTGGCGGCAAGCGGGGCAGAGCGGGTTTGGGTCTATGGTCCATCTGGCAATGCTCGGATAATAACACAGGGAAGATTATGTAAGGAGTATGATTATGCGGCCCTCAGGCAGAGACTTCAACGCGATGCGCGCGGTTTCCATCGAAACCGGGTTTTCCCGCCATGCCGAGGGGTCTGCACTTATCCGCATGGGCAATACGGAGGTGCTCTGCACCGCCAGCGTTGAAGGCCGGGTGCCGCCGTTCATGCGTGGCCAGGGTGAGGGCTGGGTTACGGCTGAGTATGGCATGTTGCCCCGCGCCACCCACACCCGCGGCGAGCGTGAAGCCGCGCGTGGCAAGCAATCCGGCCGCACCCAGGAAATTCAACGCCTTATCGGGCGTAGCTTGCGCGCCGTGGTGGACCGCAAGGCCATGGGCGAGATTACCATCACGCTGGATTGCGACGTGTTGAACGCCGATGGCGGCACGCGCTGCGCCTCCATCACCGGAGCTTATGTGGCGCTGGCTTTGGCCTACCGGAAGCTGCGGGAAAAGAACGTCATCAAATCCATCCCGTTCATTGGGCAGGTGGCGGCCATTTCCTGCGGCATCCACCAAGGCAACCCTGTGCTGGATTTGGATTATGCCGAGGATTCGGCCGCCGATGCGGATGCGAATTTCATCCTCACCGCCGCCGGTGGAATCGTCGAGATTCAGGCAACGGCTGAGAAATCCACCTTCGATGAACGCGCCTTCAACGCTCTGCTGGGCTTGGCGCGCAAAGGTGCGGCGGAATTATTCGCCGCCCAGAAAGCGGCTTTGGCCACATGAATATCGGGCTCATCGTCGCGGCGGGGCGAGGCTACCGCGTGGGTGGGCCATTGCCGAAGCAATATCTGCCTTTGGCGGGGCAGCCAATTCTGCGCCACACCATCCAGGCGTTGGCGCGGCACCAGGCTGTGGACGCGGTGCAGGTGCTCATCCACCCGGACGACCAGGCCCTTTACGACGAGGCCACCGCCGGGCTGGAGAAGCTGCTGCCGGTGCGCTTTGGCGGCAAGGAGCGGCAGGATTCCGTAAGGCTGGGGCTGGAGGCGGTCGGCGCGCTTAAGCCCGAAACGGTGCTGATCCACGATGCGGTGCGGCCCTTTATCGCGCCTGAGACTATTTCCGCCGTGCTGGCGGTGCTGGAGCGCGGGGCGGCGGCCATTGTCGGCGTGCCTTTGGCCGATACGTTGAAGCGGGTTGAGGAGAATGTGGTGACGGGCACGGTGAGCCGCGCCGGGCTGTGGCGGGCACAAACGCCGCAGGGGTTCCGCTATAAGGATATTCTGCACGCCCACCGTCACGCGGTGCTCACCGCGCCGGAGACGGATTTCACCGATGACGCGATGATCGCCGAACATGCGGGATTGCGGGTGGAAATGGTGACGGGCACGGAAGATAATTTCAAAATCACCACCGCGGCTGATCTGGTGCGGGCGGAGGCGATGCTGCAAGGCTGAATGATTCGGGAAGGAAAACAAATGGCGCTGAAACATCTGCTTCTGGTTCCGGTTTTCACTTTTTTGGCGCTGCCCGCCGCGGCGCAAACGGCGCTGAGCCTAAGCGCCAGCGGCACTGCCCAGGCCGCACCAGATGAGGCGGTGGCGAATTTTAACGTGCAGGCCGTGAAGCCGGATGCCGCCAGCGCCCAAGGGGCGGTAAACCAGGCGGTGGCCAAGGCCATGGCGGCGGCGAAAGAAGTGCCGGGCGTGGTGGTGACCACCGGCGGCTATAACAGCTATTCCAGTACGCTGAACGGCCAGACCCAGACGCAATTCACCGCTTCGCAAAGCCTCACCCTTACCCAGCCCGCTGCGGATGGCGTGCCGGACAAGGCTTTTACCGACCTGTTGGGCCAGATGCAGGCAGACGGGCTGTTGCTGAACGGCCTGAGCGGTGGTCTCTCTCAAGCGGGGCAGGACAAGGCGCAGCGAGCCGCCATCCGCGATGCACTGGCGCAGCTTCGCGCCCAGGCTGACGACATCGCGGATACGCTGCACAAGAAAGTGGGGGCGCTGAAAACCCTGAACGTGAACACCGGTGGCGGGCCGGTGCCGCCAATGCCGCGCATGATGGCCATGGCGATGGCCGCTCCAGCGCCGCAATCAGCCCCTGATAAAATCACCATCACGGCGAATGTCTCCGCCGAGATTGAGTTGGATGCTGCTAATTAAACCACGGCCGGACACATCTGATTTGGACCGGTTTCAGGCTGCCTTCTTCAGCAACCCCTGTGCCACCAGCACTTCCGCGATCTGCACGGCGTTCAACGCGGCACCCTTCCGAAGATTGTCGGAAACGCACCAGAAGGCGAGGCCGTTCTCAACCGTCGGGTCCTTGCGGATGCGCGAGACAAAGGTGGCGTCCTCGCCCTGGCATTCGATGGGCGTGATGTAACCACCAGCCACGTGCCGGTCTTCCACCACCACGCCCGGTGCCTTGGAGAGCACCTCGCGGGCCTCCTTGACGGAAACCGGAGTCTCAAATTCCACGTTCACGGATTCGGAATGGCCGATGAACACCGGCACGCGCACGCAGGTGGCAACAACCTTGATGTTCGGGTCGAGAATTTTCTTGGTCTCGACCGTCATCTTCCATTCTTCCTTGGTGAAGCCATCATCCATGAACACGTCGATCTGCGGGATGACGTTGAAGGCGATGTCCTTCTGGAACACCTGCGGGTTGGCCGCCTGGTTCACGAAGGAAACCTTGGTGTTCTGGTACAGCTCGTCCATGCCTTCCTTCCCCGCGCCGGAGACGGATTGGTAGGTGGAAACCACCACGCGCTTGATCTTGAAGCGGTCATGCAGGGGTTTCAACGCCACCACCATCTGGATGGTGGAACAGTTGGGGTTGGCGATGATGTTGCGCTTGGTGTGCAAGGCGATGTCCTGCGGGTTCACCTCGGGCACCACCAGCGGCACGTCCGGGTCCATGCGGAACTGCGAGGTGTTGTCGATAACGACACAGCCCTGGGCACCCGCGCGCGGGGCGTGCACGGCGGAG
This sequence comes from Pseudomonadota bacterium, assembly GCA_021808205.1. Next base: position 5,620 of record JAKBCD010000023.1, read on the forward strand.
ATGGAAGCACCGGGGGAGAACAGGGCGATATCCCAGCCAGTGAAATCGAAGGTCTCCAGGTTCTGCACTTTCAGTACCTTGTCCTCACCGAAGGAGACCTCCTGCCCGGTGGAACGGCCAGAAGCCAGCGCCGCAACCTCGGAAACCGGGAAATTGCGCTGCGCCAGGGTTTTAAGAATCTCGCGCCCTACCGCACCGGTGGCACCGACAACCGCAACCCTGTAGGACATGACAAAAACCCCTGAGAACAAAACCGGAGGCCGGGGTTAAGGCGAAACCAAGCACGGCGCAAGCGTCTTGCGGGAATACCTCAGGTGTCGCGGAACCAGGCAGCGGTTTTGCGGTTCGCCAGCGCCCCCTCCGTAGGTGGTTTTGGTTCGGCAGAAAAACAATGTTGAAAAAGTTAATTGCTGGTTTATAAATTAGATGTCTGCGGTGGAGGTGGCGCGGCGAAGGAGGCGGAAATGGGTGGAAACAGCAGTAGTTTCAGTAGTTTGGTGGCGAATTTTGTTTCCAACATGATGGGCATTGCGAGTGCCGTGGATAGTTTTTTACTCACGATCATGGCCCTGTTTGGCATTGTTGAACCGCAATGGCAGCTTTGTTTTCTTCTCACCCTGGTGTCGTTGCTGGTGATGATGGTGATGCGCACCCTGGGCGGGCTGTTTGGCTGGGCGGCTTTGCTGTTTGCGGCCATATTGGTGCTACATTTCGTACTGCCGGTATTGGGCCAGCACAGCTAGGTTTTGCCGTTAATGGCTATGGCGGCCGGTGTATTTCACAGTGTTTAAGCAAGACGCAACTTATGGCCTTGCTGTGCCGGAAACCCTATGTTACTGCCCCGCCGAGCCTCACTAAGAGGCACTATATTTCAGAGCACGGCAAGTAAGAGGCGGGAAGAATTTGGTCGAAATCACGGGCATGGGGGCGAATGGCCTGGCCGCGCGTTACGCTGCGGCACTTTATGCGCTTGCTGCTGAGCGTGGCACGCTGGACGAGACGATTGTTCAGATGGATGCGCTTGGCCAGTTGCTCAAGGCCAACAAGCCGCTCGGCGCGTTGATCGCCAACCCGCTGACAGATGCTGCCAAAGTCGCCCCGGCGCTGGATGAAGCGCTGGCCGCCCAAGGGGTTTCTGAACTGGTGCGGCATTTTGTCGGTGTCGTTGCCGCGAATCGCCGCCTGCGCGACCTGGCCGTGCTGATCGAAGGTTTTGGTGCTTATGCTGCGGCCCGCCGCGGCGAAATTGTGGCCACCGTTACCTCCGCCCACGCCCTGACCGACACCCAACGCAACCAGCTTCGCGCTCGTCTGGCCGAATCGGGCCATGGCACCGTCCGGCTGGTTGAACAGATCGACCCGGCGCTGCTAGGTGGGCTTCGCCTGCAAATTGGCGACAAGCTGTACGATACTACTCTTAAGTCTCGCCTTAACCGGCTGAATTATTCTCTCAAGGGAGCTGCCTGATATGGAGATCCGTCCTGCCGAAATCTCCGAGATTCTGAAGCGTCAGATCGCGGATTTCGACACCGAAGCCAATGTGGCCGAAACTGGCCAGGTCCTCTCTGTGGGTGACGGCATTGCGCGCGTGTTTGGCCTGGCCAATGTTCAGGCTGGCGAGCTGGTGAACTTCCCCGGCGCCGGGCTGAAGGGCATGGCGCTGAACCTCGAGGCCGACAATGTCGGCGTCGTGATCTTCGGTGACGACAAGGGCGTGCGCGAAGGCGACACCGTCACCCGCACCGGCGAGATTGTGGACGTGCCGGTGGGCAAGGCCCTGCTGGGCCGCGTGGTGGATGCGCTGGGCAACCCGATCGACGGCAAGGGGCCGATTGCCGCCACCGAGCGCCGCCTGGTTGAAACCAAGGCGCCGGGCATCATTCCCCGCAAATCCGTGCATGAGCCGATGCAGACCGGCATCAAGGCCATCGACGTGCTGGTGCCCGTGGGGCGCGGCCAGCGCGAGCTGATCATCGGCGACCGCCAGACCGGCAAGACCGCGCTGATCATCGACAGCATAATTAACCAGAAAACGGTTAACGCCACCGGCGATGAGAGCAAGAAGCTCTATTGCATCTATGTGGCCGTGGGCCAGAAGCGCTCCACCGTGGCGCAGCTGGTGCGCACGCTGGAAGAATACGGCGTGATGGAATACTCCATCGTCGTCGCCGCCACTGCCTCCGACCCGGCGCCGATGCAGTATCTGGCCCCGTATACCGGCTGCACCATGGGCGAGTATTTCCGCGACAACGGCATGCACGCGCTGATCGGCTATGACGATCTTTCCAAGCAGGCCGTGGCGTATCGTCAGATGTCCCTGCTGCTGCGCCGTCCGCCGGGACGCGAAGCCTATCCGGGTGACGTGTTCTACCTGCATTCGCGCCTGCTGGAGCGCGCGGCCAAGATGTCCGACGAGTACGGCGCGGGCTCTCTCACCGCCCTGCCGGTGATCGAGACCCAGGCCGGTGACGTGGCCGCTTACATCCCTACCAACGTGATCTCCATCACCGATGGTCAGATCTTCCTGGAAACCGAGCTGTTCTTCAAAGGCATCCGCCCGGCCATCAACGTCGGCCTTTCGGTCTCCCGCGTTGGTTCCGCGGCACAGATCAAGGCGATGAAGCAGGTGGCCGGCAAGATCAAGCTGGACCTGGCGCAGTACCGCGAAATGGCGGCCTTCGCGCAGTTCTCTTCCGATCTCGACCCCGCGACCCAGAAGCTGCTGGCCCGTGGCGCCCGCCTCACCGAGCTGCTGAAGCAGCCGCAGTTCAAGCCGCTTTCAGTGGCTGAGCAGGTGATCTCGGTGTTCGCCGGCACCCGCGGCTATCTGGACGGCGTGGCAGTGGACAAGGTTGGTGCTTTCGAGGCCCAGCTGCTTTCCGACATCAAGGCCAACGCGCCCGAGATCGTGAACGCGATTGAGGCCGATCAGCAGATCAAGCCGGAAACCGAGCAGAAGCTGATCGCCTTCATCGAGAACCTGCTGCGCGTTTTCGGATAAGCCGATGCCCTCGCTGAAAACCCTGCGCAACCGGATCAACAGCGTGAAATCCACGCAGAAGATCACGAGCGCCATGAAGATGGTGGCGGCGGCCAAACTCCGCCGCGCGCAGGCGCAGGCGGAGGCGTCGCGCCCCTATGCTGTGCGCATGGCGGAAATGCTGGCGGCCCTGGCGGCCTCCGAGATGGGCAACCCGAATGCCAACAAGCTGCTGGTGGGCAATGGCAAAAGCCAGACCCACCTGCTGGTGGCCGTTACGGCCGACCGTGGCCTGGCCGGCGCCTTCAACGCCAACATCGCCAAGCTGGCGCGGCAGAAGGCAGCGCAGCTTCAGGCCGAGGGCAAGCGCGTGAAAATCTTCGCGCTGGGTCGTAAAGGCAATGATTCGCTGCGCCGCGACCTGCGGGAGCAGATTTCCGGCACCAAGAATTTCGTCGGCAAGAAGGTCATCACCTTCGCGGATGCGGAAGAGGTGGCGCAGGAGATTATTCGCGGCTTCAAGGCTGGCGAGTATGATACCGTGACGCTGCTGTTCAACCGCTTCCACAGCGTGATGACGCAGAAGCCGTTTGAGCAGCCGCTGATCCCCGCCGCCGCTCCCACCGCGAACGATAATGCGATGGAGCATAACTACGAGGTGGAGCCGGACGACGGCACGCTGCTGGACCGGCTGCTGCCGCGCAATCTGGCAGTGCAGATTTATGCCGCCCTGCTGGAAAACGCAGCGGGTTTTTATGCCAGCCAGATGACCGCGATGGATAGCGCCACGCGCAATGCCGGCCAGATGATCAAGCGCCTGACGCTGGATTATAACCGGGCCCGTCAGGCGAACATCACCAAAGAGCTGATTGAAATCATTTCCGGCGCGGAAGCCGTTTGAGGACAGAGAGATGACAAGCAACAACACCGGCCGAGTGACCCAGATCAATGGCGCTGTTGTCGACGTTGAGTTCGACGGCGCGCTGCCCTTCATCCAGAACGCGCTGGAAACCAAGGTTGGCGAGCGCCGCCTGGTGCTGGAAGTGGCGCAGGAAATCGGCGAGCGCACCGTGCGCTGCATCGCCATGGACACGACCGACGGCATGGTCCGCGGCATGTCCGTGACCGACACCGGCTCCGCCATCTCCGTGCCGGTTGGCCCGGGCGTGCTGGGGCGCATTCTCAACGTCATCGGCGAGCCGATCGACGAGCGCGGCCCGATTACCGCGGTTGCCCACAGCCCCATTCATAACGCGGCCCCCTCGTTTGAGGAGCAGGCCGGTTCCGCCGAGATCCTGGTGACGGGTATCAAGGTGGTGGACCTGCTGGCGCCTTACCTTAAGGGCGGCAAGGTCGGCCTTTTCGGCGGTGCTGGCGTGGGCAAGACCGTGCTCATCCAGGAGCTTATCAATAACATCGCCAAGGGCCATGGCGGCGTCTCCGTGTTCGCGGGCGTGGGCGAGCGTACCCGTGAGGGTAACGACCTCTACCATGAAATGGTCGATGCCGGCGTTATCAAGCTGAACGAGGACGGCACCACAGAAGGTTCCAAGGTGGCGCTGGTCTATGGCCAGATGAACGAGCCGCCGGGTGCCCGCGCGCGCGTCGCCCTCTCGGGCGTGACGATGGCCGAATATTTCCGCGATCAGGAAGGCCAGGACGTGCTGTTCTTCGTGGACAACATCTTCCGTTTCACCCAGGCGGGCGCTGAAATGTCCGCTCTGCTCGGCCGCATCCCCTCCGCGGTGGGCTACCAGCCCACGCTGGCGACCGACATGGGCGCCTTGCAGGAGCGCATCACCTCCACCAAGAAGGGCTCCATCACCTCCGTGCAGGCCGTGTACGTGCCGGCGGACGATTTGACCGACCCGGCGCCGGCCAACACCTTCGCGCATTTGGACGCAACCACGGTGCTCAACCGCTCGATTGCTGAAAAAGGCATCTACCCGGCCGTTGACCCGCTGGACTCCACCTCCCGCTCGCTGGACCCGCGCATCGTGGGCGAAGAGCATTATAAGGTGGCCCGCGACGTGCAGCGCATTCTGCAAACCTATAAGGGCCTGCAGGACATCATCGCCATTCTGGGCATGGATGAGCTGTCCGACGACGACAAGCTGGTTGTGGCCCGCGCCCGCAAGATC
>JAKBCD010000024.1 GCA_021808205.1 Pseudomonadota bacterium
ATTCGGGTCCGCGGACCAGGTCAAAAACTCCGCCACATCCGCCGCTTCCTGCGCCGTGGTCGCTTTGGTGCCGTCAGCGTAGGTCACGGCGTCATCGTGCAGAACGGCGGGCATGAAAACCTGCCCTCCTGGAAAGGCGGCGTTGTAATTACTGCCCGGCAGCAGCGTTACACCCGCCGGGGCCGGACCAAAGCCGGTGAGAAACCGGTAAATATAATCCGTACCGCCGGCGCGCTGCGCGACGATGCTGGAAAGGTCAGGTGGCACGGCCCCACTCATGCTCATCGCCGCCGGTTCCTTGAACCGGGAGTCCGGCGTCGCGGCGCTGCCATCGCTTAGCTTCACGCTGGCGGCAATGCCCGCCACCTGTGCGGGCGTCAGTCCCAGCGCCTGCAAATCCCGGTAATGCAGCGCATCCATGCCATGGCAGCTCGCGCATACGCCCTGGTACACGGCAAAGCCGCGCTGGGCCGCGGCAAGGTCAATGCTGCCAAACGTCCCCGCGGACTGGAACCGTAGCGGGGAAAGCGTGTCCTCTGCATGCGCGGCAACCCCCGCCAGCAGCCCGACCGCCAGCAGCGGAGCAAAAAAACGGCGCATCATGCAGCCTCCATCATCGTTACCAGCGGCGTGAGCACCAGGAAGTGAAAAAAGAACCAGAACGTTAGCAGCTCCGGCAGCCCTGAACCCATGGGAAAGGCCGTCACTAAGCCCAGCGCCAGCACATCAAGCCCCAGCAGCCAAGTCAATACCATGTAAAACCGCCCAGGTGGGGCGCCGCCGGAACGATCCAGCCAGGGCAGCGCATAGAGCACCGCCACCGCCGCGATCACCGCCCAGATATGCCCCGCCACACCGGAAAACACCCCCGCCAGCCCTGCAACAGGGGTAAGATACCATGGATAGGAGATGGAGACCGGCACCACCATGGTACTTGCCGGAATCGCATTCTGCGCACCCAGCCCCCAATGCGGCGCAAAGCCGAGCAACACGGCGAAAACCAGCGCCAGCACCGAAAGTGCCGCGAAATACTGCGCCGCATAGACCGGCCAGAACGCCACCAGCCGCCCTTGCGGCACCGCCTGCGCCCTGCGCGTGGCGGCACGGGCCATCAGGATGATCCCGACCGCACAAAACGCCAGCAGCACATGGAACACCAAAAGCCGCGCCAGCGTGGCACCGCCCACCGGGCCACCGAAGAACCACATGGCCACCGCGCCGGGAAAACCGGAGAGCGTCATCGCCGCGCCAGTTGCGTTGAATAGAGACCAATAGCCCCCCGCCCCACCATCCAGCACAAAGCCCAGCCAGCCGGTGAGCAGTAGCACCGCCAGCAGCTTCACCCAAAGCATCCAGCCGAACTCAGCCGGGGCACGGTAGCCGCGCACCAGCACCGTGTGGAACAGCTTCAGATACAGCAGCGCAAAGGCAAGGCTGGCGCCAATCTGGTGATAGCTCAGCACCAGCCAGCCGCCGCGCACCTCATGCGCGATGCCTTGCAGCGAGGCATAAGCCTGTCGCGGGTTGTAATAGACGCTGAGCACCGCGCCCGAGGCCAGCAGCACCGCCAGCAACACGCCCAAAAGTGCTGGGAGTACCGCCAGCCAAGACGCGCCCGGCGCCCGGCGCTCACGCAACATCGCGCATAAACAACTCATCCCAGGCATGCGCGATGCCAACCAGCCTTGCTTCGCTTCCGTTTGCATATCCACGTCCTTAACCAAGCTGGATCTGATCGTCGTTAATGAAGGTAAACCGCGGTATTGCGAGGTTACGCTTCGCCGGGCCGGAACGCACGCGCCCCAGCACATCGTATTGGCTGCCGTCGCAAGGGCATATCCAGCCATCGTAATTGCCACGCGGGTCAGAAGGGCTATCACCCTCCAACCGGCAGGGCGTGCCGGTGTTCAGCCCCACCACCACCACAAAATGCCCGTTGCCGGGGGCAACGCGGGAGGAGATCTGCGCAGGGTCGGGCAGATCCGCCATCGCCACCACCGTGGCGGCGGCAATCTGCGCGTCCGTTAGCCGCCGGATCAATATCGGCATGCCCGCCCATTGGACCGCTTTGGCGCTATTCTCTGGAATGTCCGACACCGTGATGATGGGCCGAGTCTGCGCCTCGCCGGCGGCATCGGGGTTCAGCGCCTCGATCAACGGCCAAGCAACCGAGGCCGCACCGACGGCGCCGCCCGCCATGGCCAGAATTCTTAAAAAATCGCGCCTGTCGAACCCTGCCGGCACGGCATCCGGATTCGCTGTTGATTCAGCCATATTTCGCTCCCTGGAGGATGATCTCTCCCCTGAAACGCAGCGTGGAGGCAGACCAGAAAAATTTCAAGAGTGGATCGCCCCTGGCGCATGGCCTAAACCGGCCGCATGAACAGTTTGCCCCCGCATGAAAGACTAAAGCCCGAGGCCGCCGCCTGGTTCGCCACCCTGCGCGACCGTATCTGCGACGAACTGGAAGAGCTGGAACAGAATGTTGGCCCGCAGCCTGGCCGGTTTATCCGCACCCGGTGGGAAAGGCCAGGCGGTGGCGGCGGCGAGATGAGCGTGCTGCGCGGGCAGGTTTTTGAGAAAGCCGGGGTGAATATTTCTGTGGTCGAGGGCGAATTCACCGCGGAATTCGCGAGCCGGATTCCGGGCACCGAGGCGGGAGCAAAATTCTGGGCGGCGGGGATCTCGCTGGTGATTCATCCACGCAGCCCAAAAGTGCCAGCCGTGCACATGAACACGCGCATGATCGTGACCGCGAAAGGTTGGTTTGGCGGCGGTGGAGACTTAACCCCGTTGCAACCAGGCACCGAAGCCGCCGCCCGAGATGCCGCGTTTTTCCACGCCGCCTATAAAACCGCCTGCGACAAGCACGACCCTGGTTATTACGAAAAATTCAAAAAATGGTGCGATGAGTATTTCTACCTGCCGCATAGGGACGAACCGCGCGGTGCTGGGGGCATATTCTATGATTATCTGGATAGTGGCGACGCCGAGGCGGATTTCGCCTTCACCCGCGATGTGGGCGAAGCTTTCCTGGCCGCTTATCCGGAAATCGTCAGAAGCCGGATGTATGACACATTCACACCGGAAGAACGCGAGGCCCAGCTTATCCGCCGGGGGCGGTATGTGGAGTTCAATCTGCTCTACGACCGGGGAACGACATTCGGACTGAAAACCGGCGGGAATACTGAGGCGATCTTGATGTCCATGCCACCCGAGGTGAAGTGGCCCTGACCGAGATTGAAAAGCGCCATCACATTCTGGTTATGGCGTGATGCCGACACCGCCCGGCGTGATGATAATGGCGGGCGGTGGCGCATAATAAGCCGGCGGTGGCGGCGGCGGCGGCGGATAATAAGGTGGTGGTGGCGCGGCATAGACTGGCGCACCCGGCACCCAGGCCGGTGCCGGGCCGAGATAACCGTAGCCCGGCCCCCAACCGGCGAACCAATGCCAGCGATGGTCGTCATCCCACCAGCCATGGCCGTGCCAGTCATTATAGCCACGTCCATCCCAGCCGCCCCCGCCGCCATCCCAATGGCCGCCATGATCTCCATGATCTCCATGGTCAGCATCGGCCAAGGCGGGCGCTGCGCCCGCAGCCGCCATACAGGCCGCCAGAACGCATCCCAAGAGCAATTGTTTAGCCATCATGGGTCTTCCCCTTCGAATCTCGCAGGAAATATGGGGTGGTGGATGTGGCGATACGATACTCCCTGCAGGGCGCAATCATGGCGGCACCAGGTGTTTTTATTTAATTTATTAAAATCATGAGGATACCTAAAAAAGCTCTTGCGAAACAGGGCAGAATGACTCAAGACTCGGCCACACTTATCTTTTGTCGATTGTCAAGGAACTATTTTGCTTCGCGCAATAAAAAACCGTCTTCGTGGATTGGTGGCGCCGGCGGTCTTCCTGGCGCTGACCTATTATTTCGGGTGGAACGCTGTCCACGGCAAAAGTGGGCTGGAAGCCCAGTTGGTGCAGCGCCAGCAATTGCAGGCAGCCCAGGCCCAGGCGGCCGCGGCGCAGCAGAGCCTGATGGCATGGCAGACCAAGGTGGCGGACCTTTCCGCCCAGAGCATAGCGCCAGACATGCTGGACGAAGAGGCGCGGGAAGTGCTGAACCTCGCCAACCCGAACGATCTGGTCATAGACCTGCCGTCGCAGAAATCTTCCGACTGATCATTTCCTTTTATCGGGCAGCCTTGGTATGGGCATGGCCTCAACGCCGGCGGATTGTAATTTTATTTCGCCGACTGATCTCTCCTTGACGGCATCCAGTATCAATTAACCGTTTTCAGGTTAATTCTGTTTTTTGCGCTTGCGAAGAAGATCTTTACAAATCTTTCTCTTGCGCGTTGCGGTAAATTTGGCCTAGCTGCCGGTGAATTGTGCATAACCGGGAGCCAACACATATGGCCGCAAGCCCTGACAGAGCCAGGAAAACCAACGCCAAAAAGCCCGCCAGCGCCATGGACAGAGACGAGCTGCTGGACGCCTATGGGCACATGCTGCTGATCCGCCGTTTCGAGGAAAAGGCCGGGCAGCTTTACGGCATGGGCCTCATCGCGGGTTTCTGCCATCTCTATATCGGGCAGGAGGCCGTCGTCATTGGCATGCAGCATTGCCTCAAGGATGGCGACGAGGTGATCACCTCCTACCGCGACCATGGCCATATGCTGGCCACCGGCATGGACCCGAAAGGCGTGATGGCCGAACTGACCGGGCGCAGCGGCGGTTACTCCAGAGGCAAGGGCGGCTCCATGCACATGTTCAGCAAGGAGAAAGGCTTCTTCGGCGGGCATGGCATCGTCGGCGCGCAGGTCTCGCTCGGCACCGGCATCGCCTTCTCCAACTGGTACCGCCAGAACGATTCTGTCTGCCTGACCTATTACGGCGAAGGCGCTTCCAACCAGGGTCAGGTTTATGAAAGCTACAATTTGGCTTCGCTGATGAAGCTGCCTGTGGTGTTCATCATCGAGAACAACCGTTACGCGATGGGCACCTCGGTTGAGCGCGCCACCGCCTCTACCGATCTTTCCCATAACGGTCAGCCCTGGGGCATGCCGAGCCTGGCGGTGGATGGCATGGACGTGCTGGCGGTGAAGGCGGCGGGCGAGCTGGCCGTGGCGCATTGCCGCGCCGGCAAGGGGCCGTTCTTGCTGGAGATGAAAACCTATCGTTATCGCGGGCATTCCATGTCCGACCCCGCGAAATACCGCACCCGCGAAGAAGTGCAGAAAATGCGCGCCGAGCATGACTGCCTGGATTCCGCCAAGAAGAAACTGGAGGAACTGGGTGTTTCCGAAGCGGAGCTGAAGACGCTGGATGACAACATTAAAGCGCGCGTGCAGGCGGCTGCGGAATTCGCGCAGGCTTCGCCCGAGCCAGACCCCGCCGAGCTTTATACCGATGTGCTGGTGGAGGGCTAAAGCCATGACCGATATTCTGATGCCCGCCCTCTCCCCCACGATGACCGAGGGCACGCTCGCCAAATGGCTAAAAAAAGTCGGGGATGAAGTGAAGTCCGGCGATGTGATCGCTGAGATCGAGACCGACAAGGCGACCATGGAAGTGGAAGCCGTGGATGAAGGCACCCTGACCGAGATTCTGGTGGCGGAAGGCACCGAGGGCGTGGCGGTGAATGCCGTGATCGCCAGGCTGAATGGCGGTTCTGAGGCCGCTCAACCTGCCCCGGCACCCAAGGCTGAGGCCCCAGCGCCTGCCGCCCCGGCCAGGCCGCAGAAAACCGCTGCCACCGCGCGAGAACCGGTTGAGAAAGAATGGGGTGCAACCAAGACCATGACCGTGCGCGAGGCGTTGCGCGAGGCGATGGTGGCCGAGATGCGCGCTGACAAGGACGTATTCCTGATGGGCGAGGAAGTCGCCCAATATCAGGGCGCTTACAAAATCAGCCAGGGGATGCTGGACGAGTTCGGCCCCCGCCGCGTGATCGACACACCCATCACCGAGCATGGTTTCACCGGCATGGCCGTGGGTGCGGCGATGAACGGGCTGAAGCCGATCCTGGAATTCATGACCTTCAACTTCGCCATGCAGGCGATCGACCAGATCATCAATTCCGCCGCCAAGACGCTTTATATGTCCGGCGGGCAGATGGGCGCTTCCATCGTGTTCCGTGGCCCTAACGGGGCTGCGGCGCGCGTCGGCGCGCAACATTCGCAATGCTTCGCCTCCTGGTATGCGCATTGCCCTGGGCTGAAGGTTGTCGCCCCGTGGTCCGCCGCCGATGCCAAGGGCCTGCTGCGCGCGGCCATCCGTGACCCCAACCCGGTGATCTTCCTGGAAAACGAGATCCTCTACGGCCATAGCTTCGAGGTGCCGGAGGATGAGGATTTCATCCTGCCCATCGGCAAGGCGAAGGTGGAGCGCGAAGGCTCGGATGTAACCATCATCAGCTTCTCGATCATGGTGGATACGGCGCTGAAGGCCGCCGAGGTGTTGGCCGAGCAGGGCATTTCCGCCGAGGTTATCAATCTGCGGACCATCCGCCCGCTGGATATCGAGACCATCGCGGCCTCGGTGAAGAAAACCAGCCGCGTGGTGAGCCTGGAAGAAGGCTGGCCGTTTGCTGGCATCGGGGCAGAGATTATCGCCGTGGTGACCGAGCATTGCTTCGACTGGCTGGACGCCCCGCCCGCCCGCGTGGCCGGTGTGGACGTGCCGATGCCTTATGCGGCCAACCTCGAAAAACTGGCGCTGCCCCAGCCTGACTGGGTTGTGGACGCTGTGAAAAAACTGTTCTGATCCGGGAGGCGTTCCAACATGGCCATTAATATTCTGATGCCTGCCCTCTCGCCGACGATGACCGAGGGCAAGCTTGCCAAATGGATGAAGAAGGAGGGCGATGTGATCAAATCCGGCGATGTGATCGCCGAGATTGAAACCGACAAGGCGACCATGGAAGTGGAAGCCGTGGATGAGGGGTTCCTCGCCAAAATTCTGGTGCCGGAAGGCACTGACGGCGTGGCGGTGAATGCCGTGATCGGCGTGATTACCGCTGCCAAGGACGAGGCGGTGGATGCCCCTGCCGCCGCACCCGCCGCGAAGGCGGAAGCGCCGAAGGAGGAGCCAAAAGCTGCCGCCCCTGCCCCGGCAGCCGCCGCTGCGGCCCCGGTTGAGCATGGCGAGCGGGTTTTTGCCTCACCTCTGGCAAAGCGCATCGCCAAGCAGAACGGCATCGATCTGGCATCCGTGAAGGGTTCAGGCCCGAATGGGCGGATTGTGCGCGCGGATGTGGAGGGTCAACCCGCCCACGCTCCAGCGCCGAGGGCCGAAGCAGCACCCGCGCCCGCTGCCGCTCCGGCACCAGCACCCGCCAAGGTCGCCGCCCCGGCCGCGGCCATCACCACGCCGCATACCAAGGTGCCGAACACCAATATGCGCAAGGTCATCTCGCGGCGCCTTGGCGAGCAGCAGCTGGTGCCGCATTTCTTTCTCACCGCACATGTAGAGATCGACAAGCTGATGGCCCTGCGCGCGGAACTCAACGGCAAATCCCCCAAGGAGGGGCCGGGCGCGTATAAGCTTTCGGTGAATGACCTCGTGATTAAGGCCTGCGCCGTGGCGCTGCGCCGGCACCCGAATGTGAATGCTTCCTGGACCGAGGAAGCGATCATTCAGCACCACGACGTGGATATCTCGATCGCGGTTTCGCTGCCGGAAGGGCTGATCACGCCGATTATCCGCAATGCGGACCAGCTTGGCCTCGTCGCTATTTCCAATTCCATGAAGGATTTGGCGGGGCGCGCGAAAGCGGGCAAGCTGAAGCCCGAGGAGTTCCAGGGCGGCAGCTTCTCCATCTCCAATCTCGGCATGTTCGGCACGGCTGAATTCACCGCCATCATCAACCCGCCCCAGGCGGCGATTCTGGCGGTGGGGGCTGGCACCAAACAGGCCGTGGTGAGGGGCGACGAGATCAAGATCGCAACCATGATGAGCATTACCATCACCGCCGACCACCGGGTGATGGATGGCGCGGGGGCGGCTGAGTTTGTGCAAACCGTTAAGGGCCTGCTCGAAGAGCCGCTTGGCCTTATGCTCTAACCGGGGATAGCGACATGGCTGACAAATTCGACGTGATCGTGGTAGGCGGCGGGCCGGGCGGCTATGTCGCCGCCATCCGCGCGGCACAGCTGAAGCTGAAAGTGGCGCTGGTGGAGGCCAAGCATCTGGGCGGCATCTGCCTGAACTGGGGCTGCATTCCCACCAAGGCGCTGCTGCGCTCCGCCGAGGTGAAACATCTCATCGACCATGCGGATGCGTTCGGCATTACGGTGGGCGACGTGAAGGTAGATCTGACCAAGGTGGTCGCGCGCTCGCGGGCTGTTTCCAAGCAGCTTTCGTCCGGCATTGGTCATCTGATGCGCAAGAACAAAGTGACGGTGTATGATGGCTTTGGCAAACTTATGGGCAATGGCCATCTTTCCGTCAGCTTGAACAACCAGCCTGTGGCGCAGCTTCAGGCCCCGCATATCATTCTGGCTACCGGCGCGCGGCCACGGCAAATTCCGGGGCTGGAAGTGGATGGCAAGCAAATCTGGTCTTATTTCGAGGCCATGGTGCCGGAAGCCATGCCGAAATCCCTGCTGATTATGGGCTCGGGCGCGATCGGCATCGAGTTCGCCAGCTTCTATAACGCGCTGGGCGTAAATGTGACCGTGGTGGAAATGCTGGACCGCATTCTGCCGGTGGAAGATGCCGAGATTTCCGCACTGGCGCGCAAGAGCTTCGAGAAGCAGGGCATTAAAATCCTCACCTCCGCTGTAGTGAAAAAAGCCGAGAAGAGTGCGGCTTCCGTGAAGGTCACGGTTGAGGCTGGCGGCAAGGAACAGGTTTTCGAGGTCGAAAAGGTGATCTCAGCGGTTGGTATTGTCGGCAACGTCGAGAATATCGGCCTGGAGAACACCAAAGCGAAGATCGACCGCACCCATGTGGTGGTGGATGGCTACGGGCAGACCGGCGAGGCGGGTATTTATGCCATTGGTGATCTCGCCGGGCCACCCTGGCTGGCGCATAAGGCGAGCCACGAGGCGATTGTGTGCGTTGAGAACATTGCAGGGCTGAAGCCGCATCCGTTCGAAACCGGCAACATCCCCGGCTGCACCTATGCCCACCCGCAAGTGGCCAGCGTGGGGCTAACCGAAGCCAAGGCCAAGGAGGCCGGGCATGAGGTGAAGGTGGGGCGGTTCCCGTTCATCGGCAATGGCAAAGCGATTGCCCTGGGCGAACCGGAGGGGCTGGTGAAAACCGTGTTCGACGCCAAGACCGGCGCCTTGCTGGGGGCGCATATGATTGGCGCGGAAGTGACGGAGATGATCCAGGGCTATGTGATCGCCCGGCAGTTGGAGACCACCGAAGCGGAACTGATGGAGACGGTGTTCCCCCACCCCACCATCTCGGAAGCCATGCATGAATCCGTGCTTGACGCGTTTGGGCGGGTCATCCACTTTTAAGATACCCAATGCCCCCGCAAGGGGGCATTTTGTTAGGTGAGCATGACATGGCCACACGCATCGAGATAGACCACCGGGTGCGCCACCCGGAGAAACAGCACCGGCCGGACAACCCGATTGCCCGCAAGCCGGCCTGGATTCGCGTGAAGGCGCCCACGCATCCGGTTTACCACGAAACCCGCGCCCTGATGCGCGAGAAGAAGCTTGCTACCGTTTGCGAGGAAGCCGCCTGCCCGAATATCGGGGAATGCTGGTCGCAGCGCCATGCCACCATGATGATCATGGGCGAGATTTGCACCCGCGCTTGTTCCTTCTGCAATGTCTCCACCGGGCTGCCCAAGGCATTGGATGCTGACGAGCCAAGGCGCGTGGCCGAAGCCGTGGCGCAACTTAGGCTGCGGCATGTGGTGATAACCTCCGTGGACCGTGACGATGTGGCCGATGGCGGGGCCGCGCATTTCGCCGCCGTGATTGCCGCGGTGCGGCTGGCGGCACCTGCAACGACGATTGAAATTCTGACGCCAGATTTTCTGCGCAAGCCGGGGTCGATCGAGCTGGTGGCGGCCGCAAAGCCAGACGTGTTCAACCATAATTTCGAGACCGTGCCACGGCTTTACCCGACCATACGGCCGGGGGCGCGGTATTATCAGTCCATCCGGCTGCTGGATAAGGTGAAGCAGGTAGACCCCTCGATTTTCACCAAATCCGGCCTCATGGTGGGGCTGGGCGAGAGCAAATCCGAGATTTCCCAGGTGATGGACGATCTGCGTATCGCGGATGTGGATTTCATCACCATCGGGCAATATTTGCAGCCGAGCGTGAAACATGCAGCGGTGGAGAAATTCTGGACGCCGGAAGAGTTCGAAGATCTGGCGGGCATGGCGCGCGCCAAAGGCTTCCTGCAAGTTTCCGCAACACCCCTTACCCGCTCCTCCTACCACGCGGATGCCGATTTTGACGACCTGCGCGCGGCACGGGCAAAACAACTAGCGGCCTAGTGACAAAGCACGCGCAGCAGAAGATTGTTCCCTTTACGCCGCAGCAGCTTTACGCGCTGGTGGCGGATGTGGCCAAGTATCCGAAATTCCTGCCCTGGTGCGTGGGGGCGCGCGTGC
>JAKBCD010000025.1 GCA_021808205.1 Pseudomonadota bacterium
TATCGAGCACGAGGGTGCGCGCTGGACCGTGCTGAAGCAGCAGATCATCACCCCCGGCAAGGGCGGCGCCTTCATTCAAGTGGAAATGCGCAACCTGAAAACCGGCAACAAAACCAACGAACGCTGGCGCACCGCCGACACCGTGGAGCGCCTGACCACCGAGGACCGGGATTACAGCTACTCCTACACCGATGGCGACAATCTGGTGCTGATGGATCCCGAGACCTTCGAGCAGTTTATGGTACCCGCCGCCATTCTGGGCGACTCCGCACCCTTCCTGCAGGACAATATGCCCGTTTCCGTGGCGCTGGTGGAAGGCGACCCCGTCGGCATCACCCTGCCGCCGCAGGTAACGCTTGAGATTGTTGAAGCGGACCCGGTGGTGAAGGGGCAAACGGCGTCCTCCTCCTACAAGCCGGCCAAGCTTTCCAACGGCGTGAAAACGCTGGTGCCGCCTTTCATCGAGGCCGGCGAGCGTGTTGTGGTGCGCACTGAAGATGGCTCCTACGTGGAACGCGCCAAGGGCTGATTTTTTCTCGGGCCGCGATTGGGCCCGGGTTATGTTTTTCACTTGCCCGCTTCAGGCGGGCAATTCTTGTTTTTGGGATATTTCGCCATGATGCCACGCCTCTCCGCGCATATGACGGTGATGCACAACGCCGCCAACAAGGCGGCGAAGCGATTGCTGCGCGACTTCATGGAAGTTGAGAACCTTCAGGTCTCCGTGAAGGGGCCAGGCGATTTCGTTACCCAGGCGGATATGCGGGCCGAGCAGACGCTGCGCGAGGAGCTGGAGAAAGCCCGCCCAGGCTATGGCTTTTTGATGGAAGAAAGCGGCGCTTCGGGTTCCGACAAATGGGCCTGGCGGTGGATCGTGGACCCGCTGGACGGCACCACCAACTTCCTGCACGGCATCCCGCATTGGGCGATTTCCATCGCGCTGGAAAAACGCCTGGCTGATGGAAGCAGCGAAATTAATGCTGCGGCGATCTATTCGCCCGTGAACGGAGAGATGTTCTGGGCCGAGAAGGGCATCGGCGCGTATCTGAACGACAAGCGCCTGCGCGTTTCCGGCCGGCGGGAACTGCACACCGCCCTGTTTGCCACCGGCATTCCTTTTGCCGCCACATCTTCCAGCAACCGGCTTGCCTTCGCCCGCACGCTGAGCGCGCTGATGCCCGCCACCGCTGGCGTACGCCGCTTTGGTTCTGCGGCGCTGGACCTCGCCTGGGTCGCCGCTGGGCGGTATGACGGCTATTGGGAAATGGGCATCAAACCGTGGGATATAGCCGCGGGTATGCTGATTGTGCGCGAGGCGGGCGGTTATGCCACCGATGGCGACGGCAAGGACAATGTCGACGAGGTGGTGGTGGCGGGCAACCCGCATTTGCACCCCAAGCTGCTGGAGCTGGTGCAAGACGGTCTGGCGGCGCGGCGGGGTTGAGGCTAGGTTGCCGGAGTGAAAATTCCGCTCTGGCTCCCCTGTGTTTTGGCACTCATCCCGGCCCGCGGCTTTGCCCAGGTAACGGTGAATCCGGCCGCGCTGCGGCAGTTGGAAGGCCTGTCCCCGCTTGCCCCGGCAGCTAAGCCCGAACCCGCGATGGTACGGCCTGTTATCCATAAGCCGCATCTGCATTTATACCATCGCGCCACACCTCAGGCGCCCAGGCCGCTTACACCGGCCAAACCCGCCAATCCGGCTCCATCGGTGAAACCCACGCCCGCGCCGAAGCCTGTCTTGCCTGAACCCTCTCTCCCACCCATCGCGCGCATCGAGTTCGCGCCGGGCAGTGCCACCCTGTCCGCCGAGGCCATGGCCGCGCTAAAGCCGTTCTGCACGGCCAGCGCGCCCGTGCCAGTGGTTGCGCGCGCGCCAGCCGACCCCAATGACCCCTCAAGCGCCATGCGGCTTTCCCTGAACCGTGCCTTTGCGATCCGCGATGCGCTGACCGCCTGCGGTGTAGCTGCCAGCCTTATCATTCCCCGTGCGGCCGGCAGCGCGCCCGGCGCGGATGACAATGAAGCCCTGATTGGAGCAAGCGCCACGCCATGACCAAGCCGACCAGCTATCTCATCCGCATGGTTCTGTTCTGCCTGGTGGTTTATGGCGGCGCGGCGGCACTTTCGCCGGTTCTGGCGCATTTCTTCATGGCCAATCCGGTCATCAACTCAGTCATCTTCGCGGTCGAGATCTTCGGCGTGTTCTGGAACATCCGGCAGGTGCAGCGCCTCTACCCCGAGGCCGCCTGGGTGGAGGAATTCCGCCGCAACCGCCAGAAACTGGTGGAAGCCCAACCACCTAGCCTGCTCGCCCCGATGGCGCGCATGTTGCACGGCCGTGCCGATGGCGAGCGGCGGATCACGCTCTCTGGCCAGTCCATGCGCACGATCCTGGATGGCGTTTCATCCCGGCTCGACGAATCCCGCGAACTCTCCCGCTACATCACTGGGGTGATGATCTTCCTTGGTCTGCTCGGCACCTTCTGGGGGCTGCTGCATACGGTCTCCTCGGTCGCGCAGGTTATCAACGGCATGAGCCTTACCGGCGGCGGCGATGTGAACGCTATGTTCGCGCAGTTGAAGTCCGGCCTTGCCAAACCGTTGGCGGGCATGGGCACGGCGTTCTCGGCCTCCATGTTCGGCCTTTCCGGCGCGCTGATTCTGGGGTTTCTGGACCTCACCGCCGGCCAGGCGATGAACCGCTTCTTCAACGAGCTGGAAGAATGGCTTGCCACCCTTACGCGCCTGGGCACTGGCGCGCTCGGCGGTGATGGCGAAGGCAGCGTGCCCGGCTATGTTCAGGCGCTGCTGGAACAGACCGCCGAGAACATGGACCAGTTGCAGCGCCTTCTTACCCGCAGCGAGGAAGGCCGCACCCAGGGCAACAACGCCCTGCGCGCCTTGAGCGAGCGCATGGCTGACCTTGGCGACACGCTGCGCCTGCAACAGCAGCTGATGGAAAAAGTAGCCAGCGCGCAAATGGCGCTTTCCCCGGCACTCGCCCGGCTTTCCGACGCCAAAAGCAGTGGTGACGATATTTCCCGCGCGCATCTCAGGAATATCGAATTGCTGCTGAACCGTTTCATGACCGAAGCTGAACAGGGCCGCACCCAGGGCATTGCGGATCTGCGCAACGACTTGCGCCTGCTGACCCGCACCATCTCGGCGCGGTTGGATGAACCCCGCTCATGAGCCGCCGGCGCGGCAACGGCGCCAACGGGCTGGAAGCCTGGCCCGGCTATGTGGATGCGCTCTCCACATTGCTCATGGTCACCATTTTTGTTCTGCTGGTGTTTGTGCTGGCAGAAGCGTTTCTTTCCACAGCACTTACGGGGTCGGATAACACGATCAGCGTGCTGCGCGAGCAGATTGCCGAGCTGACACAAAGCCTTTCGATGGAGACATCGAAGGATACCACATTGTCTCAGGAGCTGGCCGCACTGAACGCGCAACTTGCCACCGCGCAAACCGCGAACACCAGCCTTACCCAGCAGCTTGCCACGGACACGACCACCATCTCCGGGCTGCAGTCTTCACAGAAATCCCTGCAGGACCAACTTTCCGATGCGCAGGCCGAAGCCGCCTCTGCCGCCGGGCGCATCGCCGCGCTGCAGGCCGCGAGCGGCGGCGATTTGCAATCCCAACTCACCAGCGCGCAGACACTGAACAAGCAGGATGCGGCGCAGATTGCGCTGCTCAACCAACAGCTGGCGGCGTTGCGCGCACAGCTTGCGGCGTTGCAGGTGGCGCTGAACGCAGCCCAAACCGCCGATGCCAAGGACAATGTGCAGATTGCCGATCTTGGCAAGCAGCTCAACGAGGCGCTGGCCCGCAAGGTTGAGGAGTTGCAGCAATATCAAAGCGTATTTTTCAAGACGCTCTCCCAAAGCCTGGCGGGCGAGAAAAATATAAAAGTCGTCGGAGACCGTTTCGTATTCGAGAGCGACGTGCTGTTTCCCTTAGACCAGGCCACCATCACCCCGGCTGGCAAGATGGAAATCGCGCAAGTAGCGAAGGCCGTAAAAGTGATTATTGGAAAAATCCCGCCCAAGGTGAACTGGGTGCTCTCGGTGGACGGCTATGCCGATGCACAACCAATCAAGGGCGGGCCTTACAAATCCAACTTTGACCTATCAACGGCCCGGGCGCTGGCGGTGCTGGACTTACTGGTGGCAGATGGGGTGCCCGAAAACCGTCTTATTGTCTCCGGCATGGGGGCGAACAACCCCATTGCCACCGGCACCACACCGGCTGATTACGCTCAGAACCGGCGTATTGAATTCCGCCTTACGACACCATGAATGAAGCCACCGCCATGCAGAAGGCCGCACTGCGGCGTCTGATGCTGGCGCGGCGCCAAACACAGAACCCGGCGCTCGGCCATGAGTTAGCCAAACACGTGCTGGCAAGCGGCATCATTCCAAAAGGCGCGGTGGTGGGTGGCTTCTCCCCGATGCGCGGCGAGATCGATATCATGCCCCTGCTGCACGCGCTGCACGCGCGCGGCCACCGCCTAGCGCTGCCGGAAACCCCGCCGCCAGGCAACGCGCTGATCTTCCGCGCCTGGACGCCATCCACCCCCCTGCTGCCAGGCCGTTATAAAACCCAGCATCCGGAGGGACCGGCCCTTATACCAGATTTCCTGCTGGTGCCGCTTCTGGCGTTTAATCTTCGCGGCCGCCGACTTGGCTATGGTGGCGGCTATTACGACCGCACCCTGGCCGCCCTGCCCGATGCGTTTCGGCTTGGCTGTGCTTTCGCGGCGCAGGAAATGGAAAACATCCCCACGGAGCCAACCGACCTGCCGCTGCACGCCATCGCCACAGAAGCCGGTGTTCAATTCGCGGCTTCGCAGCCATAGTCCGCATCCGGCAAGTCATTTGAAACTTGTAGCCTTGCCGCGGTGATCACATCTACTGTCAGCATTCTCTGGCGGAAAAAGGGTCAACGCCATGTCCAACATTCTTGAGCCGGGTAAACTCAACGCTCTCCCCGCGGGATGGCAGCTGGACGCGAATGGAAAATCCATCACGCAAGATTTTTCTTTCAGGAATTTCGCGGAAGCTTTTTCATTCATGGCGCATGTGGCGCTGTTGGCCGAAAAGGCGGACCATCACCCTGACTGGTCGAATTCCTACAACAAGGTGAGCATTACGCTTTCAACCCACAGTGCTGGCGGCGTGACGAAGAAGGACGTGGCGCTGGCGGAGGCGATCAGCAACGTCGTCCGGCCGCCGCGATAGGCTTATTTGCCCGGCGCTACCGGCACCCAGCGCGGGCCTGGATTATCGCCCTGCGGCGTGGTGCCAGTGATTAGAAACACCGCTGGGTTATCGCCCAGCCCTTCAACCTGTTTGCGGACATCCGGCGCCGTGGCCACGGTCACGCCATCTACCTGCTGGATCACGTTCCCCGCCACGATTCCCGCTTTTGCCGCCGGGCCTGTTGCAGAGGTAATGGAAACACCGTCTGCCGCCGGCTTGCCCGCCAGCTCTAGCCCGTAGGCGGGAAGTGTTACCGGGCCTGGCGGCGGCATTTGCTTTTGGGGGATGCTGTCATCGCGCGCTGGCGGCGGTGCGGCAATAACAAGCTGCGCCTGCTGCGCCGCACCATCACGAACAAACGCCACGGCTACGTTTTGTCCGGCCTGAAACTCCGCGGTGCGGATGAACAGCGCGCGGGGGTTTGTAATCGGCCGACCTCCCAGCGCGGTAATCACATCGCCCGGCCGCAATACGCCATCAGCCGGGGAACCGTTTGCCACCGCGCCCACCAGTGCCCCCTTGACGCTGGGCAATTTCAAAACCGTTTGTATCGCGGGCGTCACCTCCTCCGTCGCCACGCCCAGCCAGCCGCGCGTCATCTTCCCCTCATGGGCCAGAGCCTCGGCCACCGGCTCAGCCATGGCCGAAGGGATGGAAAAGCCAATGCCGTCGGAAGTGCCCGCGGGCGCATAAATGGCTGAATTCACCCCGATCACCTGCCCTTGCAGATTGAACAGCGGCCCGCCGGAGTTGCCCTTGTTGATGGCGGCATCTGTTTGGATGAAATCATCGAATTTCGTATCACCAATCCGCCGGTGCAGGGCGCTCACGATGCCCGCCGTGTTGGTGCCCGGCATACCAAACGGGTTGCCCACCGCCAGCACCCAATCTCCCACACGCATTTTTGTGGAATCGCCGAAGGGCACATAGGGCAGCTTGTGCCCGGCATTTATTTTCAGCACCGCGAGATCGGCATCCGGATCCAGCCCCGCGATGACAGCCGGATAGACCGTACCATCCGGGAAGGTGACCGTGACGTTGCTGGCGCCATTCACCACATGGTTATTGGTGAGAATGTAGCCTGAAGGGTCGAACACGAAGCCTGACCCCAGCGATTCAACCGTTTTTGGCGGCGGAATAACGGTTGCAGCGGTATTGCTGGGGCCTGTGTCATCGCTATCGTCATCGCCGCCCTGCGATGAATTGCTCGTATCCGGCGCCATGGACGCAATGCTGACCACGGCTGGCGCCACCTTGGCGGCAAGATCCGCCAGGGCGGGCGGCAGATCGGCGGCATGTGCCGCCGGAGCGGCAAGCAGGAACAAGGCAGAAAACATACGCGGCAGACATTTCATAAGGCGAGAGTGGCGAGACCGGACGATCTTCGCAAGAGGGGGCGAGTGGTCTATCTGAGTACCATGACTGAAGCAGACATTCGCGAAGCTCTCGCCCCGTTTAACATTGGCCGCCGGATTGAAGGCGTGCATGTGCAGGATGGCCTTGTGCAGGTGAGCCTGCGCGCCACCAGGGAAGAAGCCGCAGCGCTTGAGCCCCTGCGCGGGGATATCGAGGCGCGGCTGAAGGCTCTGCCCGGCGTACAATCCGCCGCCGTGGTGCTCACCGCCCATTCCGGCCAGCCCGCGGCACCCGCCAGCCCAGCGCCGGAAGCACCCATGCTGCCGGATGTGAAGCATATCGTCGCGGTTGCCTCCGGCAAGGGCGGTGTGGGCAAATCCACCGTGGCGGTGAACCTTGCCGTGGCGTTGGCCCAGCGTGGGCTGAGCGTCGGGCTGCTGGACGCGGATATTTACGGCCCTTCCCTGCCCAAACTGCTCGGGCTGAACACCAAGCCCCCTGTGAAAGACAACATGATGCAGCCGCTTACCGCCTTTGGCATCAAGGCAATGTCCATCGGCTTCATGGTGCCAGAGGACAAGGCGATGGTCTGGCGCGGCCCGATGGTGATGGGCGCGCTCAACCAATTGCTCGGTCAGGTGAACTGGGGTGCGCTTGATGTTCTGGTGGTGGATATGCCGCCCGGCACGGGCGATGCGCAGCTCACCATGGCGCAGAAGGCAAAACCGTCTGGTGCGGTTATCGTCTCCACCCCGCAGGACCTGGCCTTGATGGACGCGCGGCGCGGCGTGCAGATGTTTGGCCAGGTGGGCATTAAGGTGCTCGGCGTGGTGGAGAACATGTCCTATTTCTGCTGCCCCAATTGCGGCCACCGCTCGGAGATATTCAGCCATGGCGGCGCCAGGGCAGAGGCTGAAAAGATGGGCGTGCCCTTCCTTGGCGAAATTCCGCTGGAGCTTGGCGTGCGCGAAGGCGGAGATGCAGGCAAGCCGGTAATGGCCGCAGACCCCGGTGGCGCCGTGGCCGCGAGCTTCCGCCATGCGGCTGAGAGTGTGGCCAGGGCACTGGAGCTGGGGTGAACATCGTGAAATGAGTGAGATCGGGTTCTACCACCTCACCCGTACCGGCCTTGCCGCAGCCCTTCCAGCACTGCTGGGCCGCACATTGGCGGCGGGGGAAAAAGCGGTGGTGGTATGTGCTGATGCAAACCAGATGTCGTATTTGGACGATTCTCTATGGCAAGCGGAATGGCTGCCCCATGGCACGGCGCAAACGCCGCACCCGCAATGGCAGCCAGTTTATCTAACGACGGGTGCGGAGAACCCCGCCGGTGCGCGGTTTTTGTTCCGCCTGGGCGGGGCAGAAGCCTCACCAGATGATTTTACGCGCGTGTTCGACCTTTTCGACGGCAATAGCGAGGCGGAAGTTCTCGCCGCCCGGCAGCGGTGGCGCGACGCCAAGGATGCCGGGCACAACCTCACCTATTGGAAACAGGAAGAGACGGGCTGGGTAAAGGCTGGCTAACTGAGCGGCATCTTGAATGCTATGGGTGCTGGTGGTTGTATCCCCTCCAAAGGCCAGGGGGCGTATTCTTGCAGCATGATATTACCAGCTACCAGAAAATGGAGCACGGACAATGAAAACGGCACTCATCACCGGCGTTTCCGGGCAGGATGGGGCCTATCTCTCGCAATTGCTGTTGGCGAAGGGGTACCGGGTGGTCGGGCTGGTACGCCGCTCCTCGAACGCGGAAAAAGCCGCCGAGCGTTTGCGCTGGCTGGGGGTGGAGCGGGATGTTGAACTTGTTGATGGCGATCTGACGGATCTCTCCAGCCTGATTCGCGTATTGGCCAAAGTCCGGCCGGAAGAGGTATATAATCTCGGCGCGCAAAGCTTCGTCGCACTGTCCTGGCAGCAGCCAATTCTCACCGGCGAGGTGACCGGCATGGGCGCCTTCAATATGCTGGAAGCCATCCGGCTGCTGGAGTTGAAGCCGCGCTTTTACCAGGCTTCATCCTCAGAAATGTACGGCCTGGTGCAGGCGCCGCTGCAAAGCGAAACGACACCCTTCTACCCTCGCAGCCCCTATGCGGTGGCAAAACTTGCCGCACACTGGATCACGGTGAATTACCGCGAGAGTTTTGGCATCCACGCGTCATCCGGCATTTTGTTCAATCACGAAAGCCCGCTGCGCGGCATCGAATTCGTGACCCGCAAGATCACCGATGGCGTGGCGCGCATTAAGCTTGGCCTCGCCACGCAACTGGAACTGGGCAATCTGGAGGCAGCGCGGGACTGGGGCCATGCGCGGGACTACGTGAAGGCCATGTGGCTGATGATGCAGCAGGACAACCCAAGCGATTACGTGGTGGCCACCGGCCGCAGCGTTACCATTCGGCAGTTTTGCGAACTTGCCTTCGGCCATGCCGGGTTGAATTACCAGGATTATGTGCGCGTAAACCCTGCGTTTTTCCGGCCTGCCGAGGTGGATTGCCTGAAGGGCGATGCCAGCAAGGCACGCGAACGGCTCGGCTGGACACCGGAGATCACGCTGGAAGAGATGGCGGCGGAGATGGTTGAGGCAGACTTGCGCCGGCTTGCACCGGCATGATCCGGCTGCTGCTCACTGGTGGCAACGGCTTCGTTGGCCAGCATTTGCAGCGCCACCTGCGGCAGAGCGCGCCGGAGGTAAAAATTCTGGCGCCAAAATTGGACATTACGGACCCCCACGCCACCAACATAGCAATCGAGACCGCACAGCCGGATGCGCTGCTGCATCTGGCTGCCATCTCAGCCCCTGCCGAAGCCGCCAGCGCGCCAGACCACGCCTGGGCAGTGAATGTGCAAGGCACGTTGAACCTTGCACAAGCGGTTCTTGCCCATGCACCTGCCTGCCGGTTTATGTTCGTCTCCAGCGCGGAGGTTTATGGGCGCGCCTTCCTGCGGGGAACGCCCGCCACGGAAGACACACCGCCCGAGCCGCTGACCCCCTACGCCAGAACCAAGGCAGCGGCAGAGGATGGGCTGGCGGCCCTTCCTGGCCTTAACCTGCTGCGCCTGCGCCCTGCCAACCATACCGGGCCGGGGCAAACGCCCGCCTTTGTGGTGCCCGCCTTCGCCCGGCAAATCGCACGCATCGAGGAAGGGCTGCAACCGCCTGTTCTTACCACTGGCAATCTCGACGCAAGACGTGATTTTCTGGACGTGCAGGACGTATGCGCCGCCTACGCCAGCGCGCTCGCCCTGCCTTCCTTTACTCCCGGCGAGATTTTGAACATCGGTGCCGGCGCCACCCAGCGTATCGGCGATCTGTTGGAGATTCTGCTTGGCCTTTCCAAAGCGCGCATCCGCGTGGAACTAGACCCGGCGAAGCAGCGCGCTGCAGAAATTCCCGTTGCAGAGATCGATACGACCCGAGCAAAGACACGCCTTGGCTGGACACCACGCGTGACAATCCAGGACAGCTTGGCAGCAATACTGGATTTCTGGCGCACTGCCGAAGCGCTCTCGCAGGAATAAACAACCCCGCGGGCCTTATTGGCGCTATGCCGCGAAGGCTTTTTCCACCTCTGCCCAATCTGCCGCCCAGGCGGGTGCTGGCAGTTTTGTAAGGCCTGGCACCGCCGCCTCCAGCACGGGCTCTGGTGGCACCAGCCGGCCGGCCTTC
>JAKBCD010000026.1 GCA_021808205.1 Pseudomonadota bacterium
GCAGGTTCACGGCGGCGTTTTTCACGGTCATCCAGGCGGAAAGGGCCATCACCTCTTCCAGCGTGACATCCGGGTGATAGCGCACACCGCCCTTGCCCGGCCCGCGTGAAAGGCTGTGCTGTACGCGATAGCCCTCAAAATGCGCGATCTCGCCGGTATCAAGCTGGATGGGCACATCCACGATGAGAACGCGCTTGGGGCGCCGCAGCGTGCCGGACCAGCGGGCGAGGTCGCCCATATAAGGCAATACCCGGTCTACCTGAGCCAGATAGGTGCCCCAGGGGCTTTCCGGCGAGGGCAAGACATATGACAGTTTGCCGAACTGGGCGGAGGCTTGTTGTGTGTCAGGCAAAATGGTCTCCTCTGACGGGTTTCCCTTATGGTTTTTGCGCCTTTCGGGCGGGTTGTCCCGGCCTTGAACCTGCGCACTACGAAATCCAGGCTACACCCGAATCCTGAGGCCGGCCAGCAGGCATGGGATGCGGCGCGAGCATTGGTGCCGCGCCGTCATCGGGGGGCAGGCGTTACTTGGCCTGGGAAAGCAGTGGCGTGGTGTCACTCATTGCCGTGTCGTAGCTGATTGGCGTGACGCCGGCGGGGTCGCCGTTCTTTTGCAGAACATAAGCCATGATGTCTTCATACTGCGTATGGCTCAGGCCGCCTGGGTTGGTGGCGGGCATCTGCTTGGCAAGCACGCTGAAAACACTGCCGATGGTGGCGGAGGCAAAGCTCGGGCCAACCAGTGCCGGGCCGCCGCCGCCGCCCAGGTTTGCACCGTGGCACATCGCGCAGTTTTGCGCGTAGGCGGCGGCACCGGCGTTGGCCTGCGCAGCGGTGTAGGAGACGGACGGGCTGGCCGCCTGCGCCGCCATGGCGAGCAAAGAGGCTGCGAGGCTGAAGCTGACAGTTTTTAAAATTCTCATATGTTCCTACTTTTGAAAGCCGGGAGGACGCCACCCGCCGGAATTTGAGGCCAGGTGGCGCATGGCTAGGTTGCCCGATTACAACGAGCCCGGCAATGGACCAGCAGAGCCGCAACACAAGTTTCATTGTGGCAAATACTATTGCCGCGTTGGTTTTTCCTGGCTTTGCAAGGTGCCAAGCTCGGCCTCGTCAAACAAACGCGAGCGGGTAAGAAACCGTGACCCGCTGCCGTTTTCCAAAGAGAACATACCGCCCATGCCCTCGACAACATCGATGATAAGCTGGGTGTAGCGCCAATACTCGAACTGCGAGCGGCTCATGAAGAATTCCGCGCCGCCGATTTCGCCCAGCTTCACATCGTCTGGTGCCACCAAGTAATCGCCCACCGGATAGCACATGGGCGACGATCCGTCGCAGCAGCCGCCCGACTGGTGAAACATGAGGGCGCCATGTTTCGCTTGCAGCCGGGCGATGAGATCCAGCGCGGCTGGCGTGGCCAGAACGCGCGCCGGAATTTCGGTCATCAGAAGAAGCCCAGCTTCTTCGGGCTGTAGCTCACCAGCAAATTCTTGGTTTGCTGGTAATGGTCGAGCATCATCTTATGCGTCTCGCGACCGATGCCAGATTGCTTGTACCCGCCGAAGGCCGCGTGCGCCGGATAGAGGTGGTAGCAATTTGTCCAGACACGGCCAGCCTTGATGCCACGGCCCATGCGATAGGCGCGGTTACCATCGCGCGACCACACCCCCGAACCCAGGCCGTAAAGCGTGTCATTGGCCATGCTCAGCGCCTCTTCCTCGGTTTTGAACGTGGCGACGGAAAGCACCGGCCCGAAGATTTCCTCCTGGAAAATGCGCATTCTGTTATGGCCCTGGAATACCGTAGGCTTGATGTAATAGCCCTGGGCCAATGCACCGCCGAGATCGGTCCGCTCACCACCGGCGAGCAATTTTGCCCCTTCCTGCTTGCCGATGTCGATATAAGAGAGGATCTTCTGCATCTGCTCGGATGACGCCTGCGCGCCGATCATGGTGGACATCTCCAGCGGGCTGCCCTGCTTAATGGCGGCAACGCGCTTGAGCACCTTTTCCATGAATTTGTCGTATATGCCCTCCTGGATGAAGGCGCGGGACGGGCAGGTGCAGACCTCACCCTGGTTGAGTGCGAACAGCACCAGACCCTCGATTGCCTTGTCGAGAAAATCGTCTTCCTCGGCCATCACGTCGGAGAAAAAGATGTTGGGGGATTTGCCACCTAGCTCCAGCGTGACCGGAATGAGGTTGTGGCTGGCGTATTGCATAATCAGACGCCCTGTGGTGGTCTCCCCGGTGAAGGCGATCTTGGCGATGCGGTTGGAGGAGGCGAGCGGCTTACCCGCTTCCAGACCGAAGCCGTTCACCACATTGAGCACGCCCGGCGGCAGCAGGTCACCCACCAGCTCCATCAGCACCATGATGGAGATTGGGGTCTGTTCTGCCGGCTTCAGCACGACACAATTACCCGCCGCCAGGGCCGGAGCCAGCTTCCATACCGCCATCAGGATTGGGAAGTTCCAGGGAATGATCTGGCCGACAACGCCCAGCGGTTCATGGAAATGATAGGCAACAGTGTCATGGTCGATTTCCGAAAGCGAGCCCTCCTGTGCGCGGACGCAACCCGCAAAATAGCGGAAATGATCAATGGCGAGCGGGACATCGGCAAAGGTCGTTTCGCGGATCGGTTTGCCGTTATCCACTGTCTCGGCATAGGCGAGCAGGTCCAGATTCTGCTCCATCTTGTCGGCGATTTTCAGCAGGATAGTGGCGCGCTCGGCTGCCGGGCGCTTGCCCCAGGCTTCCGCCGCGGCGTGGGCCGCATCCAGCGCAAGGTCGATATCCGCCGCATCCGAGCGCGCGGCCTGCGTGAAGACCTGGCCGGTAATGGGGGAGACATTGTCAAAATACTGGCCAGAGAGCGGAGCGGTGAACTTGCCGTTGATGAAATTGTCGTAACGCGGCTTGAAGGAGAAGCCGGAGACAGTGCTCCCGGAAAGGGGCGCAATAGCGGCGTCAAGCATGGTTGGGTTCCTCTCGTTATTGTCGCGGTGGGCCACGAACGGGTATTGCCAGATTTATAGCAAGCGCCCTTGGCAACCGCCACGCCAAACGAAAAGTAGAGATTTTTCAGTCGGTTTTGTCCTCGCCTTGCAGAGCGGAGAATCAACAATACGTACCAAAAAGACGCATTGTACCAGAGTGGAACGCCTCATCCTGTGAAATCATTCCTCTTGCCCAGGCAGGCTCTAATAGCCGAGTGCACACCCATCTTTGCGAGAGTCCGACCCGCCAATCAACACACCGCGCTCATGGTCAATCCGGATGACCTGGCCACCGCCATGCGGCGCGCCGGCATCCATAAGCTCATGCCCCTTGGCCGCTAGCGCAGCACGTGCCGCGCCGGAGATTCCACGCTCCACCTCTAGCTTGCCCGCGAAAGGGAAGAGGCGGGGCAGATCCAACGCCGCCTGCGGGTCCATACCGTAATGCAGCATGTTGGCGAGCACCCAGCTCTGCCCCATCGGCTGGTACTGGCCGCCCATCACGCCGAACACGATCTGCGGTTTGCCGTCCTTAAGTGTCATGGCGGGGATGATGGTGTGCATGGGGCGCTTCCCGGGCGCGAGCTGGTTGGGGTGGCCGCGCTGCATGCTGAAGCTGAAGCCGCGATTATGCATCGCCACACCCGTATTGCCCGCGACAATGCCGGAACCGAAGTTCTGGAAGATGGAGTTGATAAAGCTGCAGCAATTACCGTCGGCATCCACGACGGAGATATAAACCGTATCCTGATGCAGACTACCCGCGGCGGGCAGGGTGGCGAGCGCATGGTCATCCGAGATCAACCCGCGCAGGCCGGAAATATAGCCGTCGCTGAGCAGGTGCTCCACGGGCACATTAGAGAATGCGGCGTCACCCACAAAGGCGTCTCGGTCCCGGTAGACGAGCCGCGCTGCTTCCGCATGGCGGTGCAGGCGCAGCGGGTCCAATGGGTCCGTGCCGGTGGGGAAGCCATCCATGATCGCCATCAGCATCAGCGCGATGATACCCGAGCCGTTCGGCGGGCATTCCCACACCTCATGCCCGGCGAAACTATGCGAAACCGGGGTAACGAACTCCGCCACGTTCAGCCCGTCCCCGAAATCCTCCTCGGTGTGGAAGCCGCCGCGGGCGCGCAAATCCGCGACGATTCTGGCCGCGATGGCGCCAGTATAGAAGGCTTTGGCGCCACCCTTGGCGATGGCACGCAGCGTGGCGGCAAGCTGGGGATTGCGCATGACTGTACCCGCGCGCGGCGGGGTGCCGTTGGGGAGGAAGATTTCAGCGCCGTTCTGCTTCAGCCTGGCCATTGCGGCCGGTTCAGCCCAATCCGCCGCGACGCGCGGGGCCACCACATAGCCATCCTCGGCGAAACGGATGGCTGGCTGCAAAAGCTCATCCAGCCCCTTGCGGCCGTGGGCCTTGGCCAAAGTCTCCCAGCCGGAGATGCCGCCCGGCACGGTAATGCTATGGACAGAGCTGGCCTCGTATGACGTAAGGCCCTGGGAGGCGAGTGCGTCCAGTGAAAGCGCCGCCGGAGTGCGGCCCGAGCCGTTGAGTGCGATAACCTTGCCCGAATTGGCGGGAGCGTAAAGGCAAAACAGATCGCCCCCCACCCCGGTTGATTGCGGTTCCACCACCGCCAGCACGGCGGCGGCGGCAATGGCGGCATCCAGGGCGTTGCCGCCCGCCTTCATCACCTCGATGGCGGTGAGGCTGGCTTGCGGCATGGACGTGGCGGCCATGGCGCGCACGCCGTAAACCGGGCTGCGCCCCGGCACGTGGAAATCCCGCATGGTGCTTTTACCCAAACCGTTTGGGCAGATTTTAGGACCGAATGCCGTGCCGGTTCAATGCAGGGTCTTCCCCGTTTCCATCACCTCAAACCCTGTCCGGTCGCGCGGCCATCTGCCCCAGGCGGCGCCGCAAGGCCGCGTGCCGAGGGCTTGCGATGTCGGCCAATGTGTAACGGTCCAGCACCGCCAGCAAGGCGTTGACGGCTTCATCCAGTATCGCCTCCAGCCCGCAGGCGCCACGGATGGCGCAGCTTCCGCCCGCCTGGCACTCGGCCAAGGCGAGTTCCGGCTCCAATGCCCGCACCACATCGCCGATCCCAATTTCCGCCGCCGGGCGGGCAAGGCGCAGCCCACCATTGCGGCCACGCAACGTCTCCACCAGCCCGGCTTGGCCCAGGCGATGCACCACTTTGGTCATATGGTTTTCGGAAACCTTATAGGCCTGCGCAATTTCGGAAATCATAGCCAAACGCTCCGGCGCCAGCGCCAGATAAGTCAATGTTCTAAGCCCATAATCCGTGAAGCGAGTGAGATGCATGACGTTGCCTAACAGGCACCTTCTGCCCATTCAATGCAATAAGATTTTCGGGTTATGACCGGGAGGGAGCGGTTTCACGGCATGGCCGCAAGCTGATTGAAGGCCTGTGCCCGACGCGGCATGGCTGAGGTCCTTGCATATAATGTTCATACGGACTAAGCCTTTCTCATCGATCTTGCTACTGAACTTTGTTTTCTGCGTCATACACGCTGTTGACGATCTTTCTCTTCAAAATCGATCTTGGATGACTTGCAGCGCATGTGGTGCTGCGAGTTGAACTGTGTGACTGATTGGAAGGAAAATCGTCATGACTACTGGAACTGTGAAATTCTTCAATGCAACGAAGGGCTTCGGCTTTATCCGCCCGGATAACGGCGGGGAAGACGTGTTTGTGCATATCTCCGCGGTTGAGCGCGGCGGCATGAGCGTCATCACTGAAGGCCAGAAGCTGAGCTTCGACATTGTGCAGGATCGCCGTAACGGCAAAAATGCAGCGGACAACATCAAGGCGGCGTAACGCTCTGCCTGATCTGTCTTTAGACTAAACTGAATAAGGCAGCCGCTTGGCTGCCTTATTCATGTTGGGCCCGCTTCGCGGGCGCCGCCGCGTCAATCTAAATGCATATTGCTCTAAATCAGGCCAGCGCTGCGCAGAAACGCTGAATGCGTGCGCAAGCCTCGCGTAGCGCCTCAGTCGAGGTGGCGTAGGAAATGCGGAAATGGCCGGGGTAAACAAAAGCCGAGCCATGAACTGCTGCAACGCCCTCTTCGTCCAGCAGGGCGATCACGAAATCCTCGTCGGTCTCAATCTTCTTGCCCTTCGGGGTGGTCTTTCCAATGCAACCTTGCATGGACGGGAACACATAGAATGCGCCCTCGGGTTTATGGCAGTTCAGCCCTTTCGCCTGGTTCAGTAGCTCCACCACCAAATCGCGGCGCTCTTTATACACTTTTACCATCTCGTCCAGCGCCTCTTCTGGCCCGTTCAGCGCCGCCACGGCGGCGGCCTGACCAATGGAAGAGGTATTGGAGGTGGATTGGCTCTGCAGCTTGTCCATCGCCTTGATCAGCTGCGCGGGCGCGCCGCAAAACCCGATCCGCCAGCCGGTCATGGCGTAGGCTTTCGAACAGCCATTCATGGTGATGGTGCGCTCTTTCAGCTTCGGCTCCACCTGCACGATGGTGGCCGGCTTGAAGCCGTCATAGGCCAGCTTCTCATAAATATCGTCGGTGAACACCCAGACATGCGGGTGCTTCAGCAACACGTCGCAAATCGGACGCAAATCCTCGGCGGAATAGGCCGCCCCAGTCGGATTATTGGGAGAATTGAGGAACAGCCATTTGGTCTTTGGCGTAATGGCCGCTTCCAGATCCTCGGCGCGTAGCTTGAAGCCGTTATTCTGGGAGCACGGCACGAATACCGGCTTACCCTCGGCCAGCTGCACGATGTCGGGGTAAGAAACCCAGCACGGGGTGGGGATAATCACCTCATCGCTGGCCTGCACCGTCGCCAGCATGGCGTTGAAGATCACCTGCTTTCCACCGGTAGAGACGATCACCTCCTCCGGTTTGTAAGCAATGCCGCTGTCACGTTGGAATTTTTCCGCCACGGCCTTGCGTAATGCCACCGTACCGGCAACGTCCGTATATTTTGTGTCGCCCGCGTTGATCGCATCAATCGCCGCCTGCTTGATATGAGCGGGGGTATCGAAATCCGGCTCACCTGCGGAAAGGCTGATAATATCCCTGCCCTCTGCTTTAAGTGCCCGCGCCTTGGTAGAAATGGCGATAGTTTGGCTCGGGCTGATGCGGTTTAGGCGTTCGGCGATCAATGTCATGGATCGTTCTCAAAGAAGTTAGCGGGCAGCGCACTCCTAAACCTCTACAACAGCCGGCGCAAACCCGTTTGCCGCAAAACTGCCCCGCTTTTACTTAACGCCGACACTGATAGAACTACCATAGACCGCTACCTCAGATAGTGGCGTTATCTATTAGTTCGCCTTAAAGAGGAAAGCGTCATTTCATCAGGAGAATTCAATGGACGTCTTGAAGATCGCCCGGCTGCTACCCGCCCTTGGCATTGCCTGCATGGTCAGCCTACCCGCCGCGGCGCAAACCAGCCCTGGCACGATGTCTCCTGTCACGGCTCCGGTCGTCAAAGCCAAAACCAACAAGCACGCCGTTCTGCCCGCCAGCGAACGCTTCCAGACCGCAGCTGCAGCACTGGCCCACTGCCCGGGTGGCCTCGTTGTTTGGGCGACTTTGGCCCATAGCAAAGTCTACCATTCCGATAAATCTAAATATTACGGCAGGACCAAGCACGGCGCCTATGCCTGCAAGGCCGATTTGGATGCGGCTGGTTTCCACCAGGCCAAGAACTGATTAAATAAAGCAGGGCGACTCAACCCGCCCCGCTTTACTTTGAAAGGAAACCACCTTGGCCGAGACCAACATCGTCACCCTACCCTCCGGCGTAAAATATGAGGACCACGTTGCCGGCACGGGTGAAATGCCAAAAACCGGCCAGATGGTTACGGTGCATTATACCGGTTGGCTGAACGAAAACGGCGCCAAAGGCCGGAAATTCGACTCCTCGCGTGATCGCGGACAGCCCTTCACTTTCAAGCTTGGTGTTGGTCAGGTGATTTCCGGGTGGGATATTGGTGTTTCCACCATGCAGGTTGGTGGCCAGCGGACGCTTGTTCTGCCGCCGGAGCATGGTTACGGCCAGCGCGGGGCCGGTTCTGTTATTCCCCCGGGTGCCACTCTCATTTTTGATGTTGAGCTGATCAGCTTCGCGTAATCAGCCCGCCGCCAGCAGAACCGGTGCCGTCCGGCGATGGCGCCGGGCAACGCGCCGCCGGTCCCGCGCGGCCTGGACCATTGCCTCAAAAGAACACTTAACCGCCTCTGCGTCGCCGGTTCGCTTCTCCAGCGCGCGGAGGCAGAAATGCACCTTGGCCATGCCCTGGTAGTAATCGACGAAGCTATAATTCAGCAATCCGCCGGTAACAGCGCCGAGCAGGGGCACGAACTGCGCCAACAGCTTGTCCGACAAAATAAACCCGAACTGACCCGCTGCGCTACGAACCAACAGATTAACCGTCAAATGGCTGATCCCTAGCCTGGCCGACCAATAGCCCGTCGTGGCCTCGTCCTCGCTTTCGCCGGGAACACCGAAAGCAAGCACCTCAAGGCATGCCCGGCGGGTATTTTCCGACGATAAATCTTCCCCAAAATCACGAGCCACCTCCGCGATCGAACGAAGAATGGTTGTCGTTGTGAATGGGATGTCAATCACGGTGCCGGGCAAGCCGATAAAACCGGAAGCCGCGCCGCTCACGGTGGTCACCAGCCTATGCAACTTGTTTTTTCTGGGCTGCGAAGGCCTAATAAACTGCGGCGCGGCTTCCAACCCGAAGGTCGCACAGCTGTAGCTGCTCCACAAAACGTCTTCAACCGCGTCCTGCATCCTCTGCATGAGGTCAGACCAAGCGGCCCCCACCATTTTTTCACCGACTTGGTTCAGGGCGGCCCTAAGACCCTCAACCTGGCGGCCAAAAACTCCGGTCAGCCGCACAAGTACGCCGCGAGAATCGGCCATCACCACCGCAGCTTCCCATAGCTGCCGCTTCTCCTGTTCGGTCAGGAAGCCGGTCTGCTTGGCCAAGTGCTCGGGTATGGGGGGTAAAACAGTCATGGCCAGACCGAGATGCGCCCGGCCTGGCCATGACTCAAGAGAGACTAGCGAAAATTCACTCGGCTGCGGCGGTGGAGACACCCTTCACAGCCTGCACAATCTCAGCGAATGACGCCGGATCATCATAGGCGATGGCGGAGAGCACCTTGCGGTCCAGTTCCAGCCCGGCCTGCTTCAGGCCAAATATGAACTGGCTATAGGTCAGCCCGTGCTCGCGCACGGCAGCGTTAATACGCTGGATCCACAGCGAGCGGAATTCGCGCTTTTTGACGCGACGGTCACGATACGCATAGCGCAGGGCCTTTTCCAGGCGCTCCAGAGCGATTCGATAATTGGTCGAGGACCGGCCAACATAGCCCTTGGAAAGCTCCAGGACCTTTTTGTGGCGGGCATGGGTGGTCACACCGCGTTTCACACGTGCCATTTTCTATCTCCTCCCTTACAGGCCGTACGGCGCCCACTGCTTCACGGTCAGGCCGTCAGCGTGGGTCAGGGTCTGGCTACCGCGGTTCTGGCGCTTGGCCTTCTGAGAACGGGCATAGAGGTTGTGGCGCTTCTTGCCCGGGCCGGCCAGCACCTTGCCCGTGGCGGTGATCTTGAAGCGCTTCTTGACCGATGATTTGGTCTTGAGCTTCGGCATTTTGGTCTCCTGATCGCATAACCCACCCTTTGCAGGGCAGGGTCCCGAATATCGGGGCGGCGGCCAGGCATGCCTAATGGCCCGGACGCGCACGCATCACCTGTTACGGTGAAGCCGGGCCTATAAAGCCACTCCCCTGTCGTGACAAGAGCCCAAAAGCAGCGCAGAGACGCATTATGCCCGGGAAAGCGCCAAACGCGGCCAGCCTGTACGAAGCCGCGATGAACCATCTGGCCCGTTACGCCGCAACTGAAAGCGGGCTGGCCCGCGTCCTCTCCCGCCGGATCGATCGCTGGGGTCAAAGCCAATCGGCAGACGGGGAGGAAGAAGCCGACGATCTCGCCCGCGTCATCCGCCGCGCCAAGGCGGATATTCCTGGCGTGCTGACCCGGCTGAAAGAACTAGGCGTCTTGAATGATGAGGCTTTCGCAGCCTCACGCGCCAAGCGGCTCAGCCGCTCGGGCAAATCCCGCCGGGCCACCCTTGCCCACTTGGTGGCAAAAGGCGTCAAAGCGCCAAATCTGCCTGAGGACCCGCAACGCGAGCTCGCCGCCGCCTGCGCTTATCTACGCCGCCGACGGGCCGGCCCGTTTGGCAATGCCCCGGCCGAG
>JAKBCD010000027.1 GCA_021808205.1 Pseudomonadota bacterium
GGTGTTGCCGCCGGAAGCCAAATTGAGCTTTGTGGCACCGCCGATCGTATAGCTGGTGTTGCCGACGCTGTCGTTATATGTGCCGCCCGCAGTGGCGACAATGCTGGTGCCGCTGGAGATAATATTAACCGTGCCCGCCCCCGTACCTGGCACGGTGTCGACAATGTTGGGTGTGCCGGCATTATACGTGGTTGAGGCCGCCACGCTACTGTTCAGCAAAACAACGGAGGCTGGCACGGTGCTGGGGGTATTGCCTGAGAGCGGCGAGGTGGGGGTACTCACCGTATCCTGCGCACCCGCCACGCTGATGGATTCCGTTTGGGGCTGCGCGGAGATGCTGCTGTTACCGCCGCCGAGTGTAGCGGAATTGTTATAACTTTGCAGGGAGATCGAATTGGTGTTGCCGCTGCTCGCGATTGTGTTGTTGTTGTAGGTGGTGATGCTATCACCGGAGCCGGTGATAGAAATCACGGCTCCGGGAGTTGTATCCAGGCTTGCCACGGCGGCACCGCTTTGCAGAGCGGTCGGAAGGGTGGAGCCGGGAGCGGCCTCGTTGATCACCTTGGCACCATTGCCGGTGACAAGAATGCTCTTCGCATTCGCGGCCATTACCGTGTCGTTCGCGCCGCTGACCGTGAATGCGCCATTATTTGCGTAGACCAGGGCGTTGTTGCCGGCGATGACGAAATTGCCGTTCGCATATATCGCCGTGACGGTATCGTTATTCCCGTTGACGAAGAGATTTAAGGTCTCAATGCGTTGCTGGGAGCTAAAATTGTTGTAGCTGCAATTGATGGTGACGCCGCCGCCGCTGAAGCCGTTATCTTGAATAACGTTGGAGTTTCCCGTGAGCAGCAATGTATCGCCGCCGACACTGCCGACGAGAGGATCGCCAGCTGACAGCGTGTCGAAAGAGCCACCGAGGTTGATGGCGTTATTGGCACCGGTGAGAACAACGCCAATTCCTGATGCAGCGCTTTGTACTGTATTGGAACCGCCGTTAATTGTTGGTAGTCCGGAAATAACATCCAGAATCTGGCCGCTATAGGTGCCAGATGTGTTGCCGGTAATAGTGACAACTCCACTCACGCTGTATTCTCCAATTCAAAACGCAAATTGATAATGAGTGCGGTGTTGCCGCAGAACACTCGATAGCGTGCAATCTATTAGCGGGATATATCTGCTTAGTCATTGATATATATCACACGTTGAACGTGTCTACTTAGGTGTTTT
Organism: Pseudomonadota bacterium; assembly: GCA_021808205.1. The sequence goes on from JAKBCD010000027.1 coordinate 1,234, forward strand.
GTATGACTACTTAATAAATACCGAAAAATTCGATAATCCAAAATTTTCTAGATGAAACAACAGAAAATTCGTAGATTTATCCTTGGATTCGCCAATCAGGAAGGTGGAGGGGTTTTTTAATATAAAAGAGTTGTATAAAAAAATCGATGGAAATGCCTACAATTAGATGATTTTTGTTCTACGGCGCTAAATTTTACTTCCGGTTACGAAACGTATTACAAAAATTTAATCTATATTTCTGCTGTTTGGGGTGGGGTCAGCCTCTCACCGTCGGACTCTTCGGGCCCTTGCTGATCTCGCCAGAGCATGGTGCAGTCTCCCCTATGGTCAAGCTCGACAAAATCTACACCCGTGGTGGTGATCATGGTGAAACCTCGCTGGGGGATGGCACGCGCCTGTCGAAAGCCGCCGCCAGAGTGATCGCGCTGGGTGAGGTTGATGAGGCCAATGCCGCCATCGGCTTGGCCCGGCTTGAGGCGAATACCTCGGTGGATACAATTCTGGCACGTGTTCAAAACGACTTGTTCGATCTTGGCGCGGATCTCTGCACGCCGATCAGGGGTGAGGAGGAGGTTCCAGCCTTGCGGGTTGTGGCATCGCAGATCGACTGGCTGGAAGCGCAGATTGATGCCCTCACGGCAGCCCTGCCGCCGCTCACCTCTTTTATCCTACCTGCGGGCAGCCCGGCCGCAACGCGGCTGCATTTTGCCCGCACAGTGGCGCGCCGTGCCGAGCGCGCGGTGGTGCAACTGCTGGAAGCGCCGGATGAGGCGGTGAACCGGCTGGTGTTGATCTATTTGAACCGACTCTCGGATTTGCTGTTCGTGCTGGCCCGTGCGGCCAACGGCATGGGCGGGATGGATGTTCTGTGGTTGCCGGCCGCAAGCCGGAAGGGCTGAATCGGGGGCAGGATGTATTCAAATGCTCTACAGCAGGACGATTTGGGCGCGTTAGGGGGCATACCAGCCCGGAATTCTGAAAATTTGACAAGGAGATAATTCTTGTGCATCACTCTATTTAATTCACAGGAATTTTCTGGCTGGTGATGAGATACTCCGCTTTCTCTGTTTTTACCCAGGCGCTGCGCGGTCATACAGGCTGGAAACCGGCCTGGCGCAAGGCGGAACCGGCTCCCTCCTATGATGTTGTAATCATCGGCGGCGGCGGCGGCGGACTGGCGACGGCCTATTATCTTGCCAAGAACCACCCGGAGGTGGGGCGCATTGCAGTGCTGGAAAAGAGCTGGCTGGGTGGCGGAAATATTGGCCGCAACACCACCATCATTCGCTCCAACTATATGCTGCCGGGCAATGAGCCGTTCTACGAATTTTCCATGAAGCTGTGGGAAGGGCTGGAGCAGGACCTCAATTACAACGCGATGGTGAGCCAGCGCGGCATCTATAATATTTATCATTCGGATGTGCAGCGCGACGCCTACGCCAAGCGCGGCAATGCCATGATTCTACATGGTGCAGGGGCGCAATTGCTGGACCGTGCGCAACTGCGCAAAGAAATTCCCTATCTGAATTACGACAACGCCCGTTTTCCGGTGCAGGGGGCGCTGGTGCAGCGGCGTGGCGGCACCGCACGGCATGATGCCGTGGCCTGGGGTTACGCTCGTGGGGCGGACCAGCGCGGGGTGGATATCATCGAGAATTGCGAAGTGACCGCCATTTTGCAGGAAAACGGCAAGGTAACCGGGGTGGAGACGACGCGCGGCACCATTCGCGCCGGCAAGGTGGCTATGGCGGTGGCAGGCGCGTCCTCGTTGCTGGCGGCGAAGGCGGGGCTGCGGCTGCCGATCGAGAGTCATGTGCTGCAGGCCTTCGTGACCGAGGGGCTGAAGCCGCTGATCGATACCGTGATCACCTTTGGTGCCGGGCATTTCTATATTTCGCAGTCCGACAAAGGCGGTTTGGTGTTCGGCGGTGATATCGACGGTTATAATTCCTACGCCCAGCGGGGTAATCTGCCAGTGGTCGAGGATGTGTGCGAGGGTGGCATGGCGCTGATGCCGATGATCGGCCGCGCCAGGCTGCTGCGCAGCTGGGGTGGTGTCATGGATATGTCCATGGATGGCTCACCGATTATCGACAAAACGCCGGTGGAAAATCTCCTCATCAATGCTGGCTGGTGCTATGGCGGGTTCAAGGCCACTCCGGCTTCGGGTTATTGTTTCGCGCACCTCATCGCCCGCGGGGAGCCGCATCCCGTGGCCGCCGCCTACAGGCTGGAGCGTTTCGCCGAGGGCAAGGTTATCGACGAAAAGGGAGTCGGCGCGCAGCCGAATCTGCACTAATGCGCATAACCTGTCCGCATTGCGGCACCCGCGGGGTAGAGGAGTTCACCTACACTCAGGATGCCGAGCGCACCCGCCCGCGCGACGGCGGCGCTGTTCCTACGAAGGAATGGACTGATTACGTCTATCTGCGCGACAATCTTAAAGGTCCACGCAGGGAATATTGGTACCATGGAGCAGGCTGCCATGCCTGGCTGGTGGTAGAGCGGGATGTCTCGACCCATGAAATTCTTTCGGTGACACTACCATGACCGGATATAGGCTGGCACAGGGCGGGTTGGTGGACCGCGCCCAAACGGTGAATTTCCGTTTCGACGGCAAGCATTATGCGGGCTTGGCAGGCGACACGCTGGCTTCCGCCCTACTGGCCAATGGCGTAAAACTCTTTGGCCGCAGTTTTAAATATCATCGCCCGCGTGGGGTGTTCACCTGCGGTTCGGAGGAACCCAACGCGTTGGTGGAACTGCGCGCCGGTGCCCACCGCGAACCCAACACGCGCGCCACCATGGCGGAGATTTTCGACGGGCTGGAGGCTGCGAGCCAGAATCGCGGGTTTTCGCTGAAATATGATCCGCTTTCTGTGAATAATCTGCTGGCACCCTTCCTCTCGGCAGGATTCTACTACAAAACCTTCATGTGGCCCGCAGGGTTTTGGGAAAAGCTGTACGAGCCGATAATCCGCCGCGCCGCGGGGTTGGGCCGCAATGCGGGTGTGCCGGATCCGGATGTATACGAGAAGACAACGGAATTTTGCGATGTACTGGTGGTCGGCGGTGGCGCCGATGGCGTTGCAGCCGCGCGCCAAGCCGCCGCGCAGGGAAGCCGAGTGATTCTATGCGATGAAAACGCGCCGCTTGCTGCCTTGGAGCTTCCGGAAAACATCAGCCTGTTCACTCGCACCACGGTGTTTGGTGTGTATGATGGTGGTACCTATGGCGCTTTGGAGCGCCTTACGGACCATCTGCCCTCCTCGAACGCGCCACGCCAGCGGCTTATCCATATCATCGCTCAGCGCAGCGTGCTGGCCACCGGCGCGACGGAGCGGCCGATCGCCTTTGGCCATAACGACCTGCCCGGTGTGATGCTGAGCAGCGCGGTGGACGACTACATTACCCGCTATGGTGTCACGCCAGGGCGCAATGTTCTGCTTTACATAAATAATGACGACGCCGCCGGGCTGATCCCGACACTCTCAGATGCCGGGGTGAACATCGCCGGTGTGGTGGATGCGCGGCCCCAAGGCAGTGATGCGGTGCATGCAGCCGCCCGCGCCGCCAGTGCACCAGTTTATGCTGGCGCGGCCATTATCCGCGCCTTCGGTGCGCTAGGGGTGAAGGGTGCAAAAATCCACCTCGCCAAGGGTGGAGAGCTCACCATCCCGTGCGATATCATCGCCACCTCCGGCGGGTTCAACCCCAATCTGGCGCTCACCTCGCATTTTGACGGCAACCCGGTATGGGATGCAAGCATCGCCGCCTTCGTGCCGGGCAAGGTGCCGCCGGGAATGAGCGTGGTTGGCAAGGCGGCCGGGCAGGGGATCAACGTCAATATCGTGCCCTGTTTTCATTCAGGCTATTTTCCCGGCAAATCTTTCCTCGACCAGCAGAATGACGTGACGGTGAAAGATGTGAAGCTGGCCGAGCGTGAGGGCTTTGCCAGTGTCGAGCATGTGAAGCGCTACACCACGCTGGGCATGGCCACAGACCAGGGCAAGACCGCGAATGTGAACGCCATCGGCGTGCTGGCGGAAACATTGGGGCGCGGTATTGGCGAGACCGGGACCACACGCTACCGCCCGCCTTATGTGCCTGTCGCCATCGGCGCATTCGCGGGGGCGCACACAGGCAAGCATTTTCGCCCCGCGCGGCTGACGCCAACGCATGGCTGGGCGGAAAAGCAGGGAGCGGTGTTTGTTGAAACCGGACCCTGGCTGCGCGCGCAATACTACCCCAAACCGGGTGAGGATTGGCTGGCGGCCGCCCAGCGCGAGGTGAATGCGGTGCGCAACGGTGTTGGCATTTGCGACGTTACCACGCTGGGCAAGATTGACATCCAGGGGCCGGATGCCGCCAAATTCGTGGAATGTGTTTATACCAATAGCTGGACCAACCTCGCCGTTGGCAGGGTGCGTTATGGGCTGATGCTGCGCGAAGACGGCATGGCGATGGATGATGGCACCACGGCGCGGCTGGGCGAGACCCATTTCGTGATGACCACCACCACCGCAAATGCCGGGCGGGTGATGCAGCAGCTTGAATTCTGTGCCCAGGTATTGTGGCCGGAGCTGGATGTGTCGCTTATCTCGGTTACAGACCAATGGGGGCAGATCGCTGTGGCGGGGCCGCGATCCACCGCTGTGCTGGCCAAGATTGTCGATGCGCCATTTGATTTGTCGGACGAGGCGTTCCCCTATATGGCCTGCGGTGAACTCTCCGTGTGCGGTGGCGTGCCCGCACGGCTGTTCCGCATCTCCTTTTCTGGCGAGCGCGCCTATGAACTCGCCGTGCCCGCCCGCTATGCCCATGCGCTGGCGGAAAAACTGATGGAAGCGGGCGCGGAATACGACATCGCGCCTTATGGTACCGAGGCCCTGGGCATTATGCGTATCGAGAAGGGCCACGCAGCCGGACCGGAGCTTAATGGCCAGACAACCGCGCATGATCTAGGGCTGCACAAGCTGCTCTCGAAGAAGAAGGATTTTATTGGCCGCGCCATGGCTGCTCGCCCGGCGCTGATGGACCCGCGGCGCCCGACACTTGTTGGCCTGCGGCCCGTCAATCCGGCCGACATCATCCGTGCGGGCAGTCATTTGCTCCCCATTGAGGCGGAGGCCATCGCGGCGAATGACCAGGGGCATGTGACCTCCGCTGCGCGCAGTCCCTCACTGGGCTCCATCGCCCTCGCGTTATTGGAAAATGGCCCGGCGCGGCATGGCGAGACCATCCGCGTTTATGATCCCCTGCGCGGCGGAGATTGTCAGGCCATCGTTACGGCACCCGTGCATTATGACCCGGAAGGGAGCCGCCTGCATGCTTGACGCCATTGGCCCCGCCTTCGCACCGCATCCCTTTATCAGCCTTGGTGCGCCGCGGCGCATACGTAGCTTGGCGGCCTACAAGGGCCAGCTGCCGGCGTTGGAAGCGGCGATGGGCGTGGCGCTACCCGCCACGCCCAAGCGCATAGCGCATCAGGGTGCTGAAATTCTCTGGAATGGCCCGGGTCAATGGCTGGTTCTGGGGGAGCTGGATTTGCCCGCTGCCCTGGCAGCCATCACCGAGCAGACGGATGGGCTTTATCTGCTCTGTGTCTCCGGCCCGCATGCGGTGGAGATTTTGAAGAAACTCCTGCCCATCGATATCGCCCGCTTCGGCGAAGATGACGTGGCCATCACCATTGCTGCGCATATCGGGGTGCGTGTCTGGCGTGAGCAAGGACATTTCACTCTGGCCTGTTTTCGATCTTTTGCCGACGCGCTGCACCATGCCCTCCTACAGGCGGCAGAAACATCCACCGGGCGAAGTTGAAGGCCGCGCGGCGCGCGCAGTCTGAGTCGCGCGCAGCCGCCTTGCCATCCTCGCGCACCTGCTTCCGTCCATGCTTCCTCCCACAGCACTCTTCAGGAACAGTCCGACAATGTCCCAAGCTAAATTCGTACTTACCCTATCTTGTGTAAATCGGCCCGGCATCGTTGCTGCCGTCTCTACCTATCTGTTCCAGAAGGGTGCGGATATCCGCGAGGCACAACAATTCGACGACCAGGAGAGCGGCAAGTTCTTCGCCCGGATTGCTTTCGAGTTGGTGGAGGACGCACAGATACAACCCTTGAGTGAGGGGTTTGCCGCCGTGGCGGAGCCGTTCAAGCTAAGCTGGAAACTCTCGGACCATTCAACCCCACGCAAAGTGCTGCTGATGGTCTCGAAATTCGACCATTGCCTGGAAGACCTGCTCTATCGCTGGCGGATCGGTGAGATGGAGATGCAGCCGGTAGGCATCATCTCCAATCATCCTCGCGAGGTTTATAACGGGATCGATTTCGGTTCCATTCCCTTCCACTACCTGCCCATCACCAAGGAGAGCAAGATGGAGCAGGAAGGTCAGATCTGGTCCATCGTGAAGGAAAGCGGGGCGGAGCTGGTGGTGCTGGCGCGGTATATGCAAGTCCTATCGGATGCACTGGCGCAGAAACTCGCAGGCCGCTGCATCAACATTCATCACTCCTTCTTGCCTGGCTTCAAGGGAGCCAAACCCTATCATCAGGCACATAAGCGGGGTGTGAAGCTGATTGGCGCCACGGCGCATTACGTCACCCCGGATCTCGATGAGGGTCCGATCATCGAGCAGGATGTGCAACGTATCTCTCATAGCGACACGCCGGATGATCTCATCCGCAAAGGACGGGATGTCGAGCGCCGGGTGCTGGCCGGTGCCGTGCGCTACCATCTGGAAGACCGCGTAATCCTGAACGGGTCGAAGACTGTCGTCTTTGCCGGCTAGTTTGGCTGAAACGCACGCGAGCAGGGAGGAAACCGATTTGGCCGAGATTATTGACGGAAAAGCCTTCGCGGCCAAGCTTCGTGCCGCCATCGCCGCAGAGGTTGCCACACTGTCCTACAAGCCTGGCTTGGCCGTGGTGTTGGTGGGGGATGATCCGGCCTCCAAGGTTTATGTCGCCAACAAGGCGCGGCAGACGGTGGAAGTGGGTATGCGCTCCTTCGAACACCGGCTACCCGCTGACACCTCGCAGGAGCATTTGCTGGCGCTGGTGCGGCAGCTGAACGAAAACCCGGCGGTGCATGGCATTCTGGTACAATTGCCATTGCCCAAGCCTCTGAACGCGGATGAAATCATCGCCGCCATCTCGCCGGACAAGGATGTGGACGGGCTGACGGTGGTAAATGCCGGACGCCTGGCAGCCGGGCTACCCGGCCTCGTGCCCTGCACGCCTTTGGGCTGCATCCTGCTGCTGGAGGACAGGCTGACGGACATGACCGGGCTGAACGCGGTGGTGATCGGGCGCTCCAACCTTGTCGGCAAGCCCATCGCGCAGCTTTTGCTGCAAAAAAACTGTACGGTGACGATAGCGCATTCCAGAACCAGGGATCTGCCCGGGCTGTGCCGTACGGCGGATATTCTGGTGGCGGCGGTTGGCCAGCCGGAGATGGTGAAGGGTGACTGGGTAAAGCCCGGCGCTACCGTGATCGATGTCGGCATCAATCGCGTGCCCGCCGATGCGGGCAAGACCAAGCTGGTAGGCGATGTGGATTTCGTCCAAGCGCAGACGCGGGCGGGAACGATTACGCCGGTACCGGGCGGGGTGGGACCCATGACCATCGCCTGCCTGTTGCGCAACACACTTACGGCAGCAAAACGCATTGAAGGAGCTTAAGTAAACAAAGCTAGCCTTTTCGACCTCCTCGGCATAAGACAGCTAGAAGGAGGACCGTGGAAAAATGCCCAGCCAGGCCAAGCCGGACGGCAGAAAAGCCCAGACCATCAAGGCGTCCTTGCCAGAGGCGCTGGAGCAGGCGGGACTGCCCGCCGATATTGCCGAGGCTTACAACACCGGCAGTAGCGCTGCAGGAATTTCGGATCTTACATTGGAGCAGGCCATCGGCGTGCAAGTACGCCAGTTGCGTCGGCGTGTGGGCATTACCGTATCGGAGCTCGCAGCGGCGGCGGGGCTTTCCGGCGGCATGCTCTCCAAGATCGAAAACGGGCAGATATCCCCCTCGCTCGCCTCGTTGAAGGCGCTCGCGGTTGCGCTCAACGTGCCGATTACAACATTCTTCTCTACCTTCGAAGAAAAACGTGACTGTTCTTACGTGAAGTCGGGCGCCGGCGTTGTCATCGAGCGGCGGGGCACCAAGGCCGGGCATCAATACTCGCTGCTCGGCCACGCACTGGGCGGCAATGTGGTCGTCGAGCCTTACCTTATCACGCTCAGCAAGGATGCTGTGCCATATCCCGCCTTCCAGCATGAGGGCACGGAGTTCATCTATATGCTCACCGGCGAAGTGCTGTATCGCCATGGCGACCAATCCTACCATCTGACCCCTGGCGATGCGCTGCTGTTCGACTCCGCTGCCCCGCACGGGCCGGAGAAGCTGCTGGTGAAGCCAATGACCTATCTCTCCATCATCACCTACGCCCGCGAGCAGATCTGAAGCGATGTCATCCCTGTTTGAGCACCTGCGCGAAGGCGCGGGGCCGGTCTGGCATGATTATGTGCGCCACCCCTTTGTGCAGGCGCTGGCGGATGGCACACTGAGCCGCGCGGCGTTTTCAAACTTTCTTGTCCAGGACTATCTGTTTCTCGTTCAGTATGCCCGCGCCTATGCGCTGCTTGCCTATAAGCTGGAGGATCTGCCGGATATTCAGGCGGCGCTGGAAACCGCGAAGGCGCTGATCGAAACCGAGATGCCGCTGCATGTGAAATATTGTGCGTGCTGGGGGATTGCGGAGCCAGAAATGCGCGCGGCACCCCCCGCGCTGGAGCTGCTGGCTTATACCCGCTATGTGCTGGAGGTTGGGTTCACTGGTGACGCGCTGGAGCTGCTGGCCGCCTTGGCGC
>JAKBCD010000028.1 GCA_021808205.1 Pseudomonadota bacterium
GTGCTGGCGGCTGCGTCATTTCCGGCTCATCCTTGTTCTGGCTGGGCCCGCCTGAATACCCAGGCAAGATAGATGACAAAATTCATAGCCGGAATAAGAATCCATGTCAGCAGCAGCCCCCACAGATACGAACCGTGCCACACCATTGTGACCAGGGCCATGCCACCGGTGGAAAGACAAAATCCGGCACTGTTGGTAAGCAGAAAGCGAAATCCGATATGGAGCAGGCGTATCCGCGCCTTCAATGTACCCGGATAGGTGAGGGTTCCATGCAGTAGAAACCCAACTGGCTGGGCCAACAGATAGGCCAGCACGGCCGCTTCAGTGGGGGCCATGCGCGGGCGCAGGTGCAATATAAAAATGACCAGCGATGTATAGGCAATGGATGTGCCCGCACCCGCAACGCCATAGCGCAAAACCCGTTCGGGCAAATTCATTGCTCTCATCTGTGCCCTGCATGAGCCGTGAGGCATAAATGGGCCCAAAGAAACAGCCGCTCCTCCTCTTGTCCTGCGGCAAAGCCGCGCCAGCGCGCGGCGGCATAATCTGTCTTCATCCCGGCGGTGGCTGGTAGCGCCATTTCTGCCGGCTTGAGTTGATGCAACCAGGTGGTCAACGGAATGCCGAACCCTTTCTTTTTCCGGGCGAGCACGAAGTCCGGCACCACACCGCGCAGCGCCTCTTTGAGTAAAAATTTCCGCGTGCCGCCGCGCAGTTTGTAACCGTGTGGCAGGCGTTGGCAGAACGTCACGAGATCACGGTCCAGAAACGGCGCACGGCTCTCCAGCGAGGCGAACATGCTGGCGCGGTCAGCTTTGGCCAGGATCATTTCCGGCAGGTAGAAATTGCTGTAAAATGTGAGCGTGCGGTCTACGAGGTTGTGGCTGGCGCACCCCTCCCAGGCTTGCAACGCCTCCTCGAACAATTCGTTCGGCGGCAAAGGATTGTCGAAACAGGCGACGAATTCATTCGGGTCCAGCGGGCCAAGCCAAACCGGGTTCCACATTCCTGGCGCGTAGGAAAGCCCGCGCAATGTGCGCCGCAAGCGAAAATCCAGGCTCATATTGCCCTTGCCGCGTGGCAGTGCAGCAACCGCGCGGCAAAGCAATGCATGCAGCGGTTTTGGCACCAGGCGGCTGTAAAAAGCCGCGGCACCGAGAGCAAGCAGCGGGTCGTACCCACCGAACAATTCGTCACCGCCGTCGCCGGAGAGTGCGACGGTCACGTGCTCGCGCGCAAAACGGGCGAGCAGATGCGTCGGTAGCAGTGATGGATCGGCAAATGGCTCATCCAGGCGGCCGAGCAGCGCCGGCAGCTCTCTTTGGGCGCCCGCAATATCAACAATGCGCTCATGGTGGCGGCTGCCAATCTCGGTGGCGGCACGGCGTGCATAAGCGGATTCGTCATAAGATCGTTCGCGAAAGCCGATGGTGAAGCTGTCTACCCCGAGATCCCCCCGCGCCTTGGCCGCCAGTGCTAAAATGGCGGTGGAGTCGATACCGCCAGAGAGGAACACGCCAAGCGGTACATCCGCTTCAAGCCGGCGGCGTACCGCCTGTTCCAGGAGATGGCGCAGTTCCTCGGCGAGTGCTGGAATCCGGTGCGCCGGCGCATCGTCCTCGGCGGTGATCGCAAACCGCCAATAGCGCGAAGTGTTAACACTGCCTTTGGCGGCATCGAACACCAGCGTGCTGCCAGGTGGCAATTTGCACGTATGGCGATAGATGGTCCCGGGTGCAGGTACATAGCCATAGGCAAAATATTTCTGCACGCCAACGCTGGAAAGCTCGTCTTCGCCCAGGGCATGGGCTTGCAGCGCGCCAATCTCGGAGGCGAACAAAAACACCCCAGCTCGCGCGGCGAAATAAAAAGGTTTTTCGCCAAAGCGATCGCGCGCACAGAACAAGCGGCGGCGGTACGCATCCCAGATGGCGAAGGCAAACATGCCATCGAGATGCAGCGGCAGTTCATCTCCCCAGGCCTGATAACCATGCAGCAAAACCTCCGTATCGGAATGGTCACTGCGGAAATGATGCCCGCGCGCCTCCAGTGTCGCACGCAATTCCCGATGGTTGTAGATTTCGCCATTAAAAACGACGGTTATGGAATTATCGCCGTTATGCATTGGCTGACGGCCATGGCTGGAATCAAGAATCGTCAGCCGGCGAAAGCCCAGATGTATGCGGTTTTCGGGGTCGGACCAGAATGCTTCGTCATCTGGCCCGCGATGCGCAAGCCGCCCGGTCATCAACTTTATGTCGCCGACATCGCCAGCGCCGATAAACCCCGCAAAACCGCACATTTAGCGAGACGGGTTGGGCTCGCCTTGCGGCGCGCCGAGATTGACCTTGTTGTTAATAAAATAGATCGGCTTGGCCTGGGCTTCGAAATAAACGCGGACGAGGATCTCCGCAAGCAGGCCAATAAGAATACTCATGATGCCCATCATGAAAGATATCGCCACCAGCATCGGCAGCGGTGTGAGAATCATGGACAGGTGTTGAAAAATTTTTAGGTAGAAGACATCCATCAAAGCCAGAAAAGACACTCCAAGCCAGAGCAGGCCAAAACCACCAAACACGTAGATTGGCTTGCCGATCCATCGGTCCAGGAAGCAAACCACGATCAGATCCAGTATGACTTTAATAATTCGGACCATACCGTAATTGGAACGCCCAAACCGGCGCGCATGATGCGTCACCTCAATTTCAGTGATGCGTGCGCCATACCAGGAGGCATAGATGGGAATGAAGCGGTGCATCTCGCCATAGAGCTTGACCCGCTCTATCACCGAGCGGCGATATGCTTTCAGCGAACAGCCGTAATCGTGCAAATGCACGCCGGAGAAGAAGGAGATCAGCCAGTTGGCGCAGTGGCTGAGGAAGTTGCGCTTGATAATGTCATCCTTGCGGTTCTTCCGCCAGCCGGAAACGACATCGTAGCCTTCATCAAGTTTGGCCAACAGGCGCGGAATGTCGTTGGGGTCATTCTGCAGATCGGCGTCAATTGGTATAATGATGCTACCACGCGAATGGTCAAAACCGGCCATCATTGCTGCCGTCTGCCCGAAATTACGCGCAAAATTTATGACCTTCAGGCGTGTCTCACGCGCAGCCATCTCAGCCAGAACCTCTGCGGAACGGTCGGCACTGCCGTCGTTCACAGCGATAATTTCAAAGGTGAGGCCGGTTGGGTCTAGCGCCGCGATAATGGCGTCGATAAGCAGGGGCAGCGAAGCGGCTTCGTTGTAGACTGGTACAATGACGGAGACATATTCGCTCATAACTAGCAAGTTACCTTACAAATCGTATGGATGGCGTAGCGCTGGCCTGCCAGCTATTTTTACCAGTATGAGTGAGATAGCGCGGCCATGCAGCCTGGTCGAGATGGATAATGCCCGGCCTCGCGGCTTGCGGCGCCAGGCGTGATGCGTTGACCCAAGGGCATCGCGAGGGGCAACAAGTTTTCAGCGTCTTGTCTGTACCCATGTTACGCAAGGGCCAGACATGGCAATGCCCGGCCGTCGACCGCCGCTACAGGGCGCAGGGATAGCGCGTTGCCAACGCATATGGCTTCAGCGGCGGCGAGATCGGTGATTGTTATCGGCGCCTCATGCGCCCGTCTGGCTGCCAGTAAACAAGCGCGGCGAATGCCCGGCAAGGCACCCTCGCTCAGCGGCGGTGTTATCCAGGTTCCCTTTATCCGTACGAACAATGTGGCCGCACTGGTCTCTGCCGCGCGCCCGGCGCGGTTGAGCAGCAGCGCGTCATCCGCACCGCGCTCGGCGGCTTCCAGCCGCGCCAATATGTTCGGCAAATAGTTCAGGCTCTTGATGGCGCAAAGCGGCGAGGCTTCATCGCGCTGGATTGTGCTGGTCGCCAAACGCAGTGGCCCGCCCGCGGGCGGCATCTGGGTGGATGTTAGCAACAGCGTTGGAGTAAGGGGGGGCTGTGGCAACAGCCCCCGCGCACCAGGGCCGCGTGTCAGCGTAAGGCGCAGGGCCGCCTCTTGCAGCCCGTTGGCCATCAGAACATCGCTGATTGCCCCTCGCAATACATCCCGGCTCACCGGCACAGGCAAACGCAGCAGCGCCGCCCCTGCGCATAGCCGGGCATAATGGCGGGCGAGTTCTGGCACCATACCGCCAGTCGCCGCCATGGTCTCGAACACACCGTCGCCGAGCAGAAAGCCGCGATCCGCAGGGTCTATGCGTGCCGCCTCGGCCTCGATCAACGCGCCGTTCAGCCAGAGCCTCATTGGCCGAGCGCCAGCAGGGGGGAGATTTTCACCATGGCCTCTTCATACTCCGCTTGTGCGACGCTGTCCCAGGTGATGCCGCCGCCGGCCTGGGCGTAGAGCCTGTCCGCCGTGGCGGTGAGGGTACGGATGATGATGGCACTGTCCATGGCGCCGTCAAAGCCGATCCAGGCCAGGGTGCCGCAATAAGCACCGCGCGGCCCGGTCTCCAGCTCGTCGATAACCTCCATGGCCCGGCGCTTGGGCGCGCCGGTGATAGACCCGCCGGGCAGCGTCGCGGCCAATAAATCGAAGGCATCGAGCCCTGGGCGCAGGCGGCCGGTGATGGCGGAGACCAGATGATGCGCCTGGGCGTAGCTCTCAACCGCCCACAGCTCGGTCACCTGCACCGAACCCGTGGCGCAGACCTGGCCAAGATCATTGCGCAGCAGGTCGGTGATCATCAGATTCTCAGCGCGCTCCTTCGGGTTGGCGCGCAGGGCGGCGGCGGCCAACGCATCCTCATCCGGGTCGTGGCGTCGGGAAATGGTACCTTTGATCGGGCGTGTCTCAACCTCGCCTGCCGGGGTGAGGCGCAGAAAGCGTTCGGGCGAGGCGCAGGCCAGCCCGAAATCGCCGCCTGTGAGGCACGCTGCAAAGGGGGCGGGGCTTAATCGCCGTAGCGCCTGATGCAGCGCTGGCAGGCCCAGCCCGGCAGGACGCAAGGCGGTAAAGCGCAGCGTTAGATTAGCCTGATAGACATCACCCGCCGTGATGTAGGCCCGCAGCCGCTCATGGCGTTGCTGATAGTCGGCGGGGTCCATCTCCGCCGTCCAGGCCAGTTGTGGCACAGCTAACGGGGCCGGGGCGGCGTGCAACTGCGCCGCGATTTGCGCAAGATCGGTGGCGGGGCCGAGATAGACGAGCTGCCTTGCCTCAATGTCGAAGCCCAGGATTGTTGTATAAAGCCCAAACCACCCGCCCGGCAGGCTGGACAGCGGGGCAAAACGGCTGGGTACACCCGCTGCCTCGCGGGCGAGGTCATAACCGATCCACCCTACAGCGCCGCCCGCAAAGGGAAAAGGCCAGTCCGATGGCCGCGCCGGGACGGTATGTGCAGCCATCCACGTGCGGAGTGTAGCGTAAGGATCGTTGCTAGGCCGCAATATCGCGCGTGGTGAAAGGCATAAATAACTCACTCGTGAGCGCGGATCGCTCTGGGCGGAACTGTCGAGAAAGGCGAGGTCAGGCCAATTGGCGAAAGCCGCCAGTGCCGCTTCGGGCGTAACATAGGGAAGTTGAGCGACGATCATCGTGACCCTTATACACCCCCGAAACAATAGCGGCAGGGGCCTACAGGCCTCGCGATCAGACTCGCTCAGGAACGGTCTGGAATGTCAACAGGACGCGTCAGAGTTTGCCGGTACGGATCAAAAATCAATAAGCCACCGCCATGTCAGCCTATGGTGCCATCCTGCCCATCTACGATCGGCGTCGCACCATGGAACTGGATTTGGAAAACATGGTTGTCATCGCTAGAGCAATTTGATGCATTTATCTTGGCGCCGCCGCGTCAATCTAGATGCATACTGCTCTAGCGGCGCGGCGACAAAAAGGAGAGTGAGACATGAGAACAATAACGACAGCTGGCGGCAGTGTTCTGCCCGCCATGGGCTTCGGCACCTGGCGAATGGGCGAGAGGCCAGCCCATAAAGCTGAGGAAATCCGGGTTCTCCAACACGCGATCGACTGCGGTGTCAGCATGTTTGATACCGCCGAGATCTATGGCGACGGTGGCGCCGAGCGCTTGCTGGGGGAGGCCATTCGCGGCCGGCGGGAGCAGGTGTTCCTGGTGAGCAAGGTTGCGCCGCATAATGCCAGCCGTGCGGGCACCATTCGCGCCTGCGAGGCCAGCCTCAAGCGCCTTGGCACGGATCATCTCGAACTGTACTTGCTTCACTGGATTGGCGGTGTTCCGTTGGAGGAGACGGTCGGCGCCTTCGAGCATCTTCAAGCTGCCGGAAAAATCCGGGCCTGGGGGGTCTCCAACTTTGACATTGACGATATGGAGGCGCTGCCGCAGGGCTGCGCGGTCAATCAGGTGCTCTATAATCCGCAATCCCGCGGCATCGAATATAATTTGCTGCCGTGGTGCCAAAACGCCGGCATATCTGTGATGGCGTATACGCCGCTCGGTCAGTCCAATCGGGTACTGGGCAATGCAACAATAAAGGCGGTGGCTGCTCGACATAACGCCACAACGGCACAGATTGCGCTCGCTTGGGGGCTGCGTAATCCCGATGTTGTCACCATTCCAAAAACGTCGAGCCTAGCGCGTGTCGAGGAAAATCTCGGTGCCCTCGAGATCAGCCTCACCGAAGATGACCTGGCCGCGATCGACACCGCCTTCCCACCACCCCGCCGCGCCCAAGCCTTGGAGATGATCTAGAGCCGGGCCCACACTTTAAGTCCGCTCGCAGGGCGAGCGAACTTAAAGGGGGTCGGCTTTAGTGCAGCTGCAGGGCGGCTGCGTTGGCGTTGGTGATCTGGCGCTGCTCGGCCACCTGAGCCTTCATGGATTTCTGCAGCTTCTCGAACGCCCGCACCTCGATCTGGCGCACGCGCTCACGCGAGATGTCGTAATGCTGGGAGAGATCTTCCAGTGTGGTCGGGTTATCCTTCAACCGGCGCTCAACCAATATATGACGTTCGCGCTCCGAAAGGGTCTTTAACGCAGTCGCCAGCAAGGCCTTACGCCCGGTCAGCTCCTCGCGGTCCGCCAGTTCGGTTTCCTGGCTCTCGGACTCATCCACCAGCCAATCCTGCCACTCGCCCTCTCCCTCCATCTTGATCGGGGCGTTGAGGGAGTTGTCCGGCGAAGAGATGCGGCGGTTCATGTTCACCACATCCTGCTCGGGAACATCCAGCAAGGTGGCGATTTTGGTCACCTGCTCGGGTTGCAAATCACCGTCATCAATGGCCTGCATCTGGCCCTTCAGGCGGCGCAGGTTGAAGAACAGCTTCTTCTGCGCGGCAGTGGTGCCCATTTTAACCAAGGACCAGCTATGCAGTATATATTCCTGGATGGCTGCACGGATCCACCACATCGCGTATGTGGAAAGGCGGAAGCCGCGATCGGGGTCAAATCGGCGTACAGCCTGCATCATGCCAACATTGCCCTCGGAGATAAGCTCGGAGACCGGCAGGCCATAGCCGCGATAGCCCATAGCGATTTTGGCCACGAGACGAAGGTGGGAGTTGACAAGCTTATGCGCGGCCGCCTGGTCGCCATTGTCGCGCCATGAACGGGCGAGCCGTTCCTCCTCGGGGTGCGTAAGCATGGGATACTTGCGGATTTCCTGCATGTACCGGGTCAAACTGATCTCGGGAGCAAAATTGGTCACAGAAGTGGCCATGTAGTTTCTCCTTTTATTTTTTGTCCCATCCACTGCGGCCCAGAGTATCCGGCACCACACAAAGAGACAGAATCACTACCCATACAACAGAAAAGACATTAACACCGACTCCCCTCCGCGCTCCTTAAAAGAGGGTAAGAATATAGTGATGTTCTGAAGACAGGACTGCGTCGAAGGGAGTTTACGTACGTTCGTCCTTTGACGTCAAGAAAAACGACTATCTTAGTCCCGTTTTATGCGCATGTGAGCAATGCGTCCGCGAGAGCCTGGAAATCCTCTGGCGGCGGTGCGCTGAACAGCAAATCCATACCCGTTATGGGATGAGAAAAACCAAGAGTTTCAGCGTGTAAGGCTTGTCGATGGAAGTCCAGGGCAAGGCCGCGGGCGGGTTCGCTCAGAAGCTTGGCGGTGGCCGGGCGACGCTTGATGTAAAGCGGGTCGCCGATGAGCGGGTGGCCTGCATGCGCCAGATGCACCCGGATCTGATGGGTTCGCCCGGTTTCCAACCTGCAGGATAGAAGGGCGGCGGCCATGCCGAAATTACGAAGAATTCGGTAATTGGTTGCGGCGTATTTGCCGTTACGGGTCACCACGGCCATGCGTTTACGCTCGCGTGGGTCCCGCCCGATATCGCCTTCGATACGCCCCGTGGCTGGGTCAGGCACACCCCAGCACAGTGCCTTGTATTCACGGGTAAGTTCTCGTGATGCGAAGATGGCAGAAAGGCTGGTGAGTGCGAGTTCGGTTTTCGCTACCACCATCACGCCCGAGGTATCCTTGTCCAGCCGGTGGACGATGCCGGGCCGGCGCTCCCCACCAATGCCGGTTAGGCTTTCCCCGCAATGGGCGATAAGGGCGTTAACTAGGGTGCCATCCGGGTTTCCGGGTGCGGGATGCACGACCATGCCGGCGGGTTTATTCAGCACCAGAACGGTGCTGTCCTCATACAGAATGTCCAGCGGGATCGCCTGGGCCACGGGCAGCGCCGCAGTAGCAGGCGGCAGAATAAGGCTATATGTAACGCCGGGCTGCACGGTCTCGGACGCGTCCGTGGTGATGAAGCCGTTGCGCTGGCATGCGCCTTCAAGGATGAGAGCCTTGACGCGGGAGCGCGAGATGGTGCCGATGCGCGCGGCAAGGTATGAATCAAGACGCTGGCCGGAGGCATCCGGCGTGGCAAGGACGGAGAGCGATGCAGGATCAGCCACAGAATTTACGGGGGTTGAAGGCGGTTGTGGGCATCATGGCCGTGCTGATCATCATCGGGACCACGGTGGTTGTCGGCACGGTCATCCATCGTCTCTATGCCAGATTTGCCGCGCCGTCGACGCCGCAGGCCATGGCCAGCGTACCTGTACCCAACGTTGTACCCGCCGGAATGCCAGCCGGTGTGGCGGCGCAGTTGGCGCCCGGAGAGCACATCTCAGGTATCGCTACGGCCGGAGCGGCTCTGGCTGTGTGGGTAAGCGGCCCAAAAGGCGACCGGCTGCTGCTGCTGAACCCGTTGACAGGGCAGGCGCGGGTGGTGCTGGCCAGCCCGTAAGGCGGGGTGGCGGGCGCAATTTACCGGGCGGAGATTGCGGAAAATACCGGATGCCCGGCTTGTCATAAGCGCGCCTGTGGCTTAAGGGAGCCCACCGTGCCTCGTCCCCATCGTCTAGAGGCCCAGGACACCGCCCTCTCACGGCGGTAACAGGGGTTCGAATCCCCTTGGGGACGCCATTGGTTTCATTGGAAATTTTCGTGTTTTTGAAAGACCGGCACGTCGTTGTACGGCATATACGAAGCGGGACGTAGTCATCTTTAGCGGGATAAAGATGCCCCTGCATGACTCGCTCAATCTTGGATCTGACCTCTACATGAGTGCTCTATCGACGCACTCGGCGGCAAAGAAAGATGTTTGATGGAGCGAGCCTGACCAAGGGCGCTCAAAAGCTTCTGCGCCGCGAGGACACGCTCCGGGAATGGATCGAGGACGGACGGGATAATTACGAGCTGGCGCGCGCCTTCCATGTGCCGATTGGCGATGTGCGGACGGTTGTTGCCCTGCTGAATATCGCCCGGCCGGAAGAATATGTGACGCCGGCGCGCGAGCCGACACGGTCCAAGGGTTGCTCCAACTGCGGGAAGGAATTCCAGGCGCCACGCTATCGGTTCCGGTGCGACGACTGCTTGGAGCTCCATTCAACCTGGACTGACCAGACTTATTTTATGCCGGCTGTTGAGGCTCCTGGCTAAGGAGGCGAGCCGGTTGGGGGGAGGAGTTCTGCCGGTCCCGTTTTAGCCAAGGAAAGTAAATATCGGACATTCGCCTTATGGCGAGATGGGTCGGAAGCGGTCGGGCCGCTCTGGAGCGGCGAATAGTATTAGCTGACATTGACGGTTTATACCG